>NZ_JASGFR010000008.1:0-99609 GCF_047605405.1 Rhodomicrobium sp.
AGATTCGAACTCACGACCTCTGCAGTGCGATTGCAGCGCTCTCCCAACTGAGCTATGGCCCCTTCGACGCACATTTAGGCGCAGGCGCCCGCCCCTGTCAAGGCGCGAAGCCCCGCCTCAGGCAAACTTCTTCCACCCGCCGCTCTCATCCTGCCGCCAGTAGCTGACGGGCCGCCCGGCCGCCTTCGCGTGGCGCCATTCATCGCGCGCGATGGCCTTCGCCTCGTCGTCCGCATCGTCGAAAAGCCGGATGACGCGGACAAAGCGCTCCGGCTCGTCTTCGCGCGCTCCTTCGAGCAGAAACAGCACCTCGGCTTTGTTCGGGTTAGCTTCTTCGAGCGTGAGAAACACGGGTTGGCGGTCGGCGTGCCCGTCGCGCGCGGTGCCGTGCGGGAGAAAGGACTCGTCGCGATACGTCCAGAGCGTTGTATCGATGGCGTCGAGCCGCTCCGCGCTTGAAAAGCGGAGCGAAGCGCGCCAGCCCCGCGCCAGCGTCTTCTCGACCAGAACCGGCAATACCGCCTGAAGCGGCTGCCGCTCCAGATGATAGAACCAGAACTCGGGGCGAGCATCCGCCCCGCCGTTGTCGCTCATTTCCTGCCGGGCCTCCGGCCGTCGTCGACATAGGGGTTGTCGGTCTTGCGGACGTGGATGCGGACTGGCGATGGCCCGAGCCCGAAAGCTTTCTTCAGGTCGTTGACGAGGTAGCGCAGATAGGAATCGGGCAGCGCCTCGGGGCGCGAACAGAACACGATGAAGGTCGGTGGCCGCGCGTTCGACTGCGTGATGTAGCGGAGCTTGAGGCGGCGTCCCGCCACGGCGGGCGGCTGGTGTTTTTCGAGCGCTGTGGCGAACCAGCGATTGAGCGCGGCGGTCGAGATGCGCTTGTTCCAGGCCTCGTTCACCTTGAACGCGGCATCCATAACCTTGTCGAGGCCGCGCCCCGACAAGGCGCTTACCGGCACCAGCGGCGCGCCCGCAAGTTGCGGCAGGATGCGCTCCGCATGCTTCCGGAGTTCGGCGAGGTAGGCCTGCGGCTCGGGCACGAGATCCCACTTGTTGATCGCGAAGACAAGACCGCGGCCCTCGCGCTCGACGAGGTCGGCGATGGTGAGATCCTGCTTCTCGAAAGGTGACTGCGCGTCGAGCAGCAGGACCACGATTTCGGCGAAGCGGATGGCGCGCAGCGCGTCTCCGACAGCGAGTGTCTCGGAGCGCACCGTGATGCGCGCCTTGCGGCGCAGGCCCGCCGTATCGTAGAGCCGCACCTTCCGGCCCCGCCATTGGAAGTCGGCGGCGATCGCGTCTCGCGTAAGGCCCGCCTCGGGGCCGGTAATCATGCGTTCCTCGCCCAGAAGCGCGTTCACGAGCGTGGACTTGCCGGCGTTCGGACGCCCCGCGATGGCAAGCTTCAGCGGGCGGGCGCGCGCCTGCTCCTCGGTCAGTTCGTCGTCTTCGGGCTCCGGCTCGTCGCCTCGCGCCGCCGCGATCTCCTCAAGGCGGTTTGCAACCTCTGCCATGAGGTCGCCGAGGCCCATATTATGCTCGGCCGAAATGGGCAAAGGCTCGCCGAGGCCGAGTTCGTAGGAGCCGTAGAAGCCGGCGTCCGAAGCGCGGCTTTCGCTTTTGTTTGCCACGAGAATGAAGGGCTTGCCGGAACCGCGCACGAGGTCGGCGATGCCGCGATCCACCGAAGTCAGCTCGGCCCGGGCGTCGATCACGAACAGGATGAGATCCGATTCCGCGATGGCCTGCTCGGACTGCTCGCGCATCCGTGCGGCGATGCTGCCCGGCTCGGCGTCTTCGAGGCCCGCCGTATCGGTAAGCACCACATCGCGGCGATCGATGCGGATCTGGGTTTCCTTGCGGTCGCGCGTCAGGCCCGGCATGTCATCGACAAGCGCGAGCCGCTTGCCGGCGAGCCGGTTGAAAAGCGTTGATTTGCCGACGTTCGGACGGCCTATGATGGCGACGGTGTAGGCCATCGGCGTGACTGCCTCAGAGAGTTGACCATGCAATGCTGCGCATGCGCGCGCTGATCGTCAACGTCATAGCATGTCATGCGAAACCGGCAGGATAATTTTAGGTCGAAAAAAGCGCGATGATCGGCCCGCCGACATCGCCGCGCCGTTGTGGGAGAGGAGGGAGCGACAGACCTTCCCCCCTCCGAACGCAAGATCAGTTCATCGCGATCAGATCCGCCTTGTCGGTCAACACGAACAGCTTGCCGTTCGCGACAACGGGCGGGATCATCACCGGTGAGCCGAGATCGGTCTGCGCGCCGATTGCGCCTGTCGAGGCGTCGACGCCCGCGAAGAGCCCCTTGGAGGACGCAAGCCACAGCTTGCCGCCTGCGAGTACGGGGCCACTCCATCTCCCGTCGCCGGGAAGCTGCGTCACCCAACGCGCCTTGCCGTCCTTGCGGTTCAGCGCGATCAGCTTGCCGGTCACGTCCACCACGAACACGGAATCGCCAGCCACCCATGGCGTCTGAGAGCCGCGAATGTCGCGCGTCCAGATGCGCTGCCCCTTGTCCTTCGACGTGGCGATCAACTGCCCGCCCCGGCTCATCGCGAACAGCGTATCGCGATCCACCACAGGACGCGCGGACTCGCCGATAGCCGCCGACGAACTCGTGATATCGTTTTTCGAAAGTGTCTCCGTCCATTTCGGCTGGCCGGTCTTCACGTCGATAGCGGTGATTTCACCAGACGGGAACGGCACGAAGACGAGATTGCCGGAAACGGCCGGGCTTGCACTCGTCAGAACGGCCGCATTTTCAGGCAGGCCCTTCTGGGTCCACAATTCCGATCCGTCGTTTGCATTGAGGGCGAAAAGCTCGCTCTCCGCGTTGACGATATAGACGCGCCCGTCGGCCGCTGTGGGCGCTTCCCGGATCGGGATGAGAATTTTCTTCGTCCAGACGGGCGAGCCGGTGCCCGCATCGAGCGCCAGAACCGTGCCGAAGCCGGTCGCCACGAACACCTTTCCTCCATCAGCCGCGAGCCCGCCGCCGAACCCGGCACGGGAATGGTTGTTGCTGTTGAAGGGACGTAAGATGTCGAACCCGGCCTTTTCTTCCGGCACGGTGCTCATCTTCCAGACAGTGGCGCCGCTCTCCATCGAGATGGCGCGGATGGTGCCTTCGGCATCGAGCGTGAAGACCTTGCCGTCATAGACGATCGGGATGGCGGTCAGGCGCATGCGCTTCGACGACCCTTCGCCCGCGGACGCGGTCCAGGCGGTGCGCAGATCCTGCCCGAAGGCGAGATGGCCCGGCGCATTCGTCGGCACGCCACCCGGCTGGCTCCACGATGCATTCATGACAGCCGGAGGCAGTGACACCGGGCTTGCGACCTCGGCGGCCGCGATGCTGCCCTTGTCTTCGACACCGCCGAGAACGGACACGCGCTTGCCCGGCAGTTTCTCCTGCTTCTTGTCGAAAACCGACGTGACGGAGGAGATGCTGGGCATGCTCGGTTCGCTGAGGCCCATGGACTCGCATCCGCCGAGAAGCGCGGCGGCTGATAAAACACTTACGGATGAAACAAGCAAAAACCGACGGCCGTAACGCGCGCTATTGTGTTTTCGCTTCATTCGCTCCGTCCTTTGTCCCCGTTTGTCCGGCCTGTGCCGCCTTCGGCTGATCGAAGAGAAGGGCCAGCATGATCTGAGCCCGCTGCCGCATTCCGGCAGGCGCCGCACCATCGCTTGCGATCTCGCCGAAAATACGTTCGGCTTCATCGCGCTTGCCTTCCTTGAAGGCGGCGACACCCAGCACGTCCTTGGCAGCGAATCGCCATTCGCTCGTTCCCGAACGATAAGGAGCAAGGGTCTGAGACAGCGACTCGTAACTTTCCTTATCCACAGAGAGCGCCGCGATCTGCACGCGCGCAAAATCGCGGAGCGTCGCCGGTGCGCCCTCGTCGCTGGCCACGCCTCGATAGTCTTCGGCGGCCTGCTCGTATTTCTTCTGGGCGAGCGATTCGGCGGCCGCATGCAGACGCGCCAGAACGCGATAATTGCCCGGGCCTGAACCCGCGAGGTCGGCGAGCGCCTTCTCGGCCTCAGCCTCCCTGCCGTCCTCATGAAGCGTGATCGCGGTAACGAGCGCATCGCCACCACGGGCCGCATCGGCCGCGCGACGGGCCTGATCCCATTTATATCCGCCGACACCGGCGGCGATCACCAGCGCCGTGATACCGAGATAAATGCCGTACTTCTTGAAGAAGATCGCGGCCTGCTGGCGGCGGTGCTCCTCGTTGACCTCGCGGATAAAGCTTTCGTCACTGCTCATGGCGTTTCTGCCTTCATTATGATGTCACCGTTTTGCAACAGATAGGGCAGCGCCCGCTTCAGCGGAAGCGGCTTTCCGCGCATGCCCGTCGCATCGGTCAAAAACGCGCGCTTCTCCACGAAAAAACTGCTCGATCACCTGGGCTTTGTTTTGGACATTTTCGTGACTCGCGGCTTCTCGTCCGCAGGCTTTGCCATGGCGTAGACGTGATCCTTTGCCGGAAACTGGCGCGCCCGCACCTCCGTTGCATAATCCTTGACCGCGTCCTCGATGGCCGCACCGAGTTCGGCGAACTTCTTCACGAATTTCGGCACAGCGGGTGAAAGGCCGAGCATGTCTTCCAGCACGAGGATCTGTCCGTCGCATTCCGCCGAAGCGCCGATGCCGATGGTCGGAATCTGGATGGCGCGCGTGATTTTCGCGGCGAGCAGTTCCGCCATGCCTTCAAGCACGACGGCAAACGCGCCCGCTTCGGTGACAGCCGCTGCGTCCGCCTCGATGGCGGCCCACTCCTCCTGCCGTCGCCCTTGCGTCTTGAAGCCGCCCATCATGTTCACCGACTGCGGCGTGAGGCCGATATGTCCCATGACGGGAATGCCGCGCTGCGTGAGAAAGGCGACCGTTTCCGCCATCCGCGTGCCGCCTTCGAGCTTCACGGCGCCGCAGCCCGT
Source organism: Rhodomicrobium sp. (assembly GCF_047605405.1). NCBI lineage: Bacteria > Pseudomonadati > Pseudomonadota > Alphaproteobacteria > Hyphomicrobiales > Hyphomicrobiaceae > Rhodomicrobium > Rhodomicrobium sp. The sequence continues at coordinate 4,969 of NZ_JASGFR010000008.1, forward strand.
TTCTTTCATCACCCGCGCGGCGTTGCGAAACGCTACAGCGGGGCTCTCCTCATAGGAACCGAACGGCATATCCACGACGACGAGCGCATGGCGTGAGCCGCGCACGACAGCCGCACCGTGCATGATCATCATGTCGAGCGGCACCGGCACCGTCGTCTCAAGCCCGTGCATCACCATCCCCAGCGAATCCCCCACGAGCAGAAAATCCATGTGCGGATCGACAAGCCGCGCGGTGTGCGCGTGATAGCAGGTGAGCGACACGATCTTGTCGCCTCCCTTCTTCGCGCGGATGTCTGGAGCCGTAACGCGCCGGATGACCGAATGCTGTGACATGGCTTGTTCCTGGTGGTCCGATTCCGACATTTGCATCAGTTCCGGCATCTCGTGCGCAAATGTCGGAAGCACGAAGGCCGCTATCAGCTTTCCTTTTCTGGCGGAGCGTTCGAACGAGCGCGCGGCGACGTTATCTCGATTTTTCCGAATTCGCCCGACCAGGAGACTAAGAGCGCTGAATAGCGGAAATGGGGTGCCGGGGAAATATGCAAGAGCGCGGCGCTTCCGAAAATTAACCGAGTTTGCGAAATAAGCTGGCACTCGCTTCGAGTTTTAGGAAAAATCGTTAAAAGTTGGAATTATGTTCGGAGGGTTTCATGATCAGGCGCGTATTTGCTGCGCTGACGCTCTTCGCATTGGTCGTCGCGTATCAGTCGACGCTCGAAGCGAACGCCGTTCCTCTGTCGCAGGCATCGAGCCTTGCGCAAGCAATTGACGCCAAGTCTTCGGTGATCAAGGTCGATGAGGAATACGATTACCGTTATCGCTACAACAACGCATCCGGCTATGGTTACGGCTCTGGCTACGCGTATCGTTACGGCGAACCGCGTTACTACTGGACGCGCCGCCGCGGCTGCGGCTGGGACTATCCGTGCGAACCGCGCCCTTCATACGGCAAGCGCTATTTCAGCGGCGGCAATTCGCAGGTCTACATCAAGAACAACTACGGCACCGTGAACGTGTATTCGAACGGCGAGCGCCGCAAGTATCAACGTCCTTACTACAGGTCTTATCGCTGGCGCGACCGCTATGAAGAGAGTTGGTACCGTAACGATTGCGGCGTCTTCTGCTGGTACAAGCGCGTGAGGTCGGGCTATTGCGGCCATGGTTGCGAAAACTATCGCGAGCGCGTCCGCTATGAAACCGGCTATCGCACGGTTGAATATCCCCGGCCCTATTTCTATCGCTCCCGCCCGCGCTATGACGATTACGGCTCGACGCGTTACGAGCGCCCGTATGACGACGAACGCGTGCCGCTTCGCCGCTTCGACGGCCCGCGCTACTAGTGGTCCGATTCCGACATTTGCATCCGCTTGCAGCACGCTTGCGAGCAAATGTCGGATCGAAAGGACCGCGAGCAACATCATGATTCAAGCGGAGCTTTTGAATTTGACATTTGAGCGAGAGTTCGCAGCCACCGGGACTCAAATGTCAAATTCGCTCCACTAGGTCAGTCGACGTAATCGGACTCGATTTACGCAAGGCAGGCTGATCGAAAACGCAAATCTACAGCGTCGTGCCTCGTCCGTTCCACGACACGACGCTGTAGGCCGTGATTGCGGCCCATTCGGACTGAGAGCACATCATGTCGGCCGGTGCTCCTCATATCGGGCGAGCGGGCAAGACAGTGTGTAATCTTCGTGATCCCACACGTTCCTTGAGCTTGGCCAAACTCGCAGGACCTAAACTTACCCCAATCGCCGGAGTGGGGGAGCAGCCCATCGCCCGCGGCATCCGGTGTCAGGATTTCCGCCGCCGGAGCTTACCGGCGCAGCCGGCTTTCGCGCACGAACAGCAACATCAGCCGCGAGCTCCAGAAACATCGCGTTCTCGTCAATACATGTGCGTGTTGACGTGATTTGTGGGACAGCATGCAAACGTGAAAATTTCCGGCGCTGGCGGAGGCGGAACGAAGCGCGGGCTGCGATAGACCCAATAGAGCGGTCTCGCGGCGGGGGCGCGGTATGTCGTTGCCGCACGCGCACCATGGTGCGAACGCCATCCCGACGCGTCGGCCCCGTCTCGAATTCCGGGCGATATCGCCGCCAGCAGCGCACCGAAAAGAAGAAGAGCGATCATTCTCATCATCACCTGCACCTCTCGCGGTCACAGCCGAACATTCGACTATGGTGCCGATGATAAACCGGAGGTGGTAAAGGTGCTGCGAACGCAGCCTGACGCATCGCTCGCCACGGCGGGAGCAATTATCCATCATCCCAAAGCGGGAGACGATCGGCCCAATTTCAGCTTGAAGTTGTGCACAGATTAAAATAGAGTTGGCCGGACCCGGGTGGGGCAGGGGTCCGGCCTTCTGGGCACTTGAGAGGGAAATGATCGAAGCTATCCTTGGGCGTGGATAGACAGGGATCATTAACGATGCACGAGAGCTGCTCTCCAATGAGTTGAGCTATCGATCTTGTTAACCGGCTGAGCTACAAGTTCGCGTTTCTCTCTTGCCTCGCTGGAAATACAACTATAGCGAGAAAGGATAAGGCGCAACTACTTTTACGTGCGTTTTTGTTTGATTCGCCTAAAAGTTGCGGCGCGGACACAGTGAGGGGGTTGATGGCGGAGGTTGCGCTGATCACCGGCGGGGCTGTGCGGATCGGAAGAGCGATCGCGATCCACCTCGCCTCTCGCGGATTTATCGTTGCGATTCAATACAATAAGTCGAAGATGGACGCCGATGCCACTGTTGCCGAGATCGCGGCGGCGGGTGGCGTAGCCGCAGGTTTTCAGGCCGACCTGGAATCTCACGCAGACGTTGCACAGCTTATCCCCAGGGTGGTCGCAGAAGTCGGCCGCCTCACATGCCTCGTCAACAACGCGTCGACCTTCGCCGATGACAATCTCGCATCGCTCACGCCCGAAAGCTGGCGGCGCCATATGGCGGTCAACCTGGAAGCGCCCGTCTTTCTCGCGCAACCTTTCGTTGCGCAGCTTCCAGCCGGTGCCGATGGCAACATCGTCAACATTCTCGATCAGCGCGTGCTGCGCCCCAACCCGCATTTTTTCTCTTATACAGTAAGCAAGGCCGCGCTTCATTCCGCGACGAAAACCTTGGCGCAAGCGCTCGCGCCACGCATCCGCGTCAACGCCGTTGCACCGGGCCCCACGCTGAAGAGCATCCATCAGACGGAAGACGAGTTTGCCCGCGAGGACGCCGCTATGCCGCTCGGCCACGGCGCGAGGCCAGACGAGATCGCGCGCGCGGTCGGCTTCCTCCTCGACCAGCCATCCATCACCGGCCAGACCATCGCCGTCGACGGCGGCCAGCATCTGATGTGGCAAACGCCGGACATCCGCGTTACATAACCGGCATGCCCGACATCGAGGACACAATCGAAGTGGCGTCGGACCTCGCGGCGGAGGACGCCGCGAGCGCGCCCGAGACCGGCCCGCACGTCATCCATCGCTATGTGAAGAACCTCGGCACCGGCCCCGGCGTCTATCGCATGATGGATCTCGCGGGCGAGGTGATCTATGTCGGCAAGGCCCGGAACCTGAAGGCCCGCGTGCAGAACTATACGCGCATGGGCGGCCACACGAACCGAATCGCCGCGATGATCCGCTCGACGGCGACGATGGAATTCGTGAATACGCGCACCGAAGCGGAGGCGCTGCTTCTCGAAGCGAACCTCATCAAGCGTTTCAAGCCGCGCTATAATGTGTCGTTTCGCGATGACAAGTCGTTCCCTTACATCGTGATCCGGCGCGATCAGGAAGCGGCGCAAATTGCGAAGCATCGCGGCGCGCGCACGGTCAAGGGCGACTATTTCGGGCCGTTCGCGAGCGCGGGCGCCGTGAATCGCACCATCAACACCCTTCAGCGCGCCTTTCTTCTGCGCACCTGCGCCGACAGCGTCTACGACAGCCGCACGCGGCCCTGTCTCCTGTTTCAGATCAAGCGCTGCGCGGGCCCGTGCACGCGCGAAATCCCGCTCGGCGAATACGCAAAGCTCGTGGAAGAAGCGACGGCGTTCCTGTCCGGCAAAACGGACGCCGTGCAGCGGAAGCTCAACACACTGATGGAGGAGGCCGCCGAAGCGCTGGAGTTCGAGCGTGCCGCGAAATATCGCAACCGGCTGTGGGCGCTGGCGCATGTCCAGGCGCATCAGGGCATCAATCCGAAGGGCGTCGAGGAGGCGGACGTTTTCGCCATCGCGCAGGAAGGGGGCCAGACCTGCATTCAGGTCTTCTTTTTCCGCAGCGGCCAGAACTGGGGCAACCGCGCCTATTTCCCGCGCGCCGACAAGAGCCTTTCGCCCGCCGAGGTGCTCGGCTCCTTCATCTCCCAGTTCTACGACGACAAGCTCGTGCCGCGCTGCGTGTTTCTTTCAGAGGAGGTACCCGAGCAGGCGCTCATCTCGGAGGCGCTTTCCACGAAGCTTGGCCGCAAGGTAGAGGTCGTCACGCCGAGGCGGGGCGAAAAGCGCGAACTCGTCGACTACGCGCATCAGAACGCGCGCGAGGCGCTGGGCCGCAAGCTTGCGGAGACGACGAGCAATGCGAGGCTGCTCGCGGGAGTCGCGCAGGTCTTCGGTCTCGAACGGGTGCCGCGCCGCATCGAGGTTTACGACAACTCCCATATCATGGGCACGAACGCGGTCGGCGGCATGATCGTCGCCGGGCCCGAAGGCTTCGCGAAGAACCACTATCGCAAGTTCAACATCCGCGCCGCCGACCTCACGCCGGGCGACGATTTCGGCATGATGCGCGAGGTTCTGACGCGGCGGTTCAAACGCCTCATCAAGGAGCACGGCCTTCCGGCTGGCGACGCCGCGGCGAGCGATACTCCGTCGGAGATGGAGGCGGCAGGGAAAGCCCCGGCGACCGCGACAATCGCAAGCGAGACCTCGTCGCTGCCTTCGCCCGCGGAAGAGGAATATCCAGAGGAAGAGAACGGCGAGGCGGCTGCGCAGGGCGGCGATGTCGGCGCGTGGCCGGATCTCCTGCTGATCGACGGCGGCGCGGGCCAGCTTTCCGCCGCGCAGGAGGTGCTGGCCGAACTCGGGCTGCATGGGCTCGCCATCGCGGGCATCGCCAAGGGGCCCGACCGGAATGCGGGACGCGAACGCTTCTTCATGCCGGGCAAACCGCCCTTCTCTCTTCCGCTCAACGATCCGGTGCTCTACTTCGTGCAGCGGCTTCGCGACGAGGCGCACCGTTTCGCCATCGGCTCGCATCGCGCGAAACGGAAGAAGGCCATGACAGAGAATGAACTCGACGGCATTCCGGGCATCGGGCCGACGCGCAAGCGCGCGCTCCTGAAGCATTTCGGCTCGGCGAAGGCTGTCAGCCGCGCCGGGCTCTCCGATCTTCAGGCGGTCGACGGCATCAACGCCGCCATGGCTCAGCAGATCTACGACTGGTACAACGACCGCAAGTAAGTGCTTCGCCGGAACGGAAAAACGTTCACGCCCTTTTGGTGGGAAAGCGCCTCACTGACGACGCAAAACAAAGCGATCCGTGCCAGAACTTCGGGAGAAGCGGCGCACATTTGGCGAATCACCTAGCTTATAGCCGTGCGGCGTCAAAGGTGACCGGTTGCCGCTTCAACAGCACCTCAGAGGGAGACTTAACAATGCGGAATGCAGTGTGCGCAGCCGTGGCGGCGGCGTTCTTGGCAGCGAGCGCGGGCGCTATGGCCCAATATAACGGCCATCGGGGCACGAAGGACGAACAGGAAGCTTGCAAGCCCGACGTTTATCGCCTCTGCCCCGAATACGTGATGCCGCCTCAGGAAGACAAGATCCTCGCCTGTCTGAAGTCCAAGCGGAAGGAACTCAGCCAGGCCTGCAAGAAGGTTATCGACTAAAGCCGGTTCGATCTGATTGGATCGCAATCGGAGCGGCATGATGGTCTCTTCCATAACCAGTATAGAAACCGGAAGCGGCTTCACCGATCAATTGGATCGCCCTGATTGGATCAGGTTCCAGTCTGCGTCAAATCGGATTTGATTTGACGCAGACAATTTATCAGCGCCGCGTCCGGTTTCACCGCATGACACCTGAGTGCCTCCGCCTCGCGCTCATTACCGCGCTGAAGTTTCATGATGGCGGTGCGGTTGCAACAGGCCGGACGCAATCTGCCGTTCACCCTGATTTCGATTGCTTGGCTTGGGCTCGGCGGCCTATGGTGCCGCGACCTTATCGTCAGCGGCGGTAAAAGACGCCGCAGTGCTGACACAGCAAGAGCGAGGCGGCAGTGGCACGCGAGGCGATCATCCAGGAAGACACCATCATCAAGGGCAAGATTCGCAATTGCCGCCAGATGGAAATCCATGGCTATGTCGAAGGCGAACTTGCCGCCGAATCGGTGATCGTCCATCAAGGCGGCACGTTTTTCGGCACGCTGAAGACCGATCAGGCCGATGTCGCGGGCTCGCTCCAGGGCGAGGTCTTCGTGAAGAACCTCATCAGCATCAGAAGCTCCGGTGTCGTGAACGGCAATGTGCGTTACGGCCAGCTTGCCATGGAAATGGGGGCCGACCTCTCGGCCGAACTGCGCAATGTGCCGCCGAAGCTCGCAGGCGATCTCGACGTCACGGTCAAGCGCGGGCGCTCGGTCGTGATTACGACGGAAGACCTCACCGCCATCGACCCCGACGACAGCGCAGACGAGTTGAGCTATGCCGTGTCAAACGCGTCGAACGGTATCGTGGCACTTGCGGCGAACGCGGGCATTTCGGTGGACCGCTTTACGCAGGCCGACATCGAAGCGGGACGCGTCCTCTTCGTGCATGACGGCGGCGATAGCAACACCGCGAGTTTCGACGTGCTCGTCTCGGACGAGAGCGGGGCTAACTCAGGCCGCGCGCAAACTGTGCATGTGAACGTCCGGGGCTGACGCGCGCTTCCCTCAGCAGACCATTTTTCCATAGATCCCAGTCCAGCTGCCGTCGCTCGCTTGCGCATGGCTCGCGCAGGCAAGCTGACGTGGCAGAAGCCGTGTGCCGTCACTCGACTGCGCGGAGTGCCGGAAAGCAAATAAAAGAAGCCGCTCCGAACGAAGGAGCGCCGCCCTTTCGGGCGGCTTCTGCAATCGTGCGGACCGGCCGCGATCAAGCGAATTCCATGATCACCGCGTCCACCGCGAGGCTGTCGCCCGGCTTCGCGCGAAGCTTCGTCACGGTGACATCGCGCTCGGCCTTCAAGACATTCTGCATCTTCATGGCCTCGACGATGGCAAGCTGCTCGCCCTCCTTCACCTCCTGGCCCTCTTCCACCGAAATGGACACCACAAGGCCCGGCATCGGGCAGAGAAGCTTCTTCGAGGTGTCGGCGGCCTTCTTCTCGGGCATCAGCGCGATCAGATCGGCCTCGCGGGTCGTGTAGACATGGGCTTTCGTGCGCACGCCATTATAGGACAGGTCGAAGCCGTTCGGAATGACCCGCACCTGCACCGAGACTTCCTTGCCATCGACCTTGCCGTGCCAGATGGGCTTGCCGAACCACCATTTGGTTTCGAACTCGACCGTCTTTTGCGGATTGCCGTCGGCATCCGTGAAGGTAACGGTCGTGCCGTTCTTGTAATCGCCCGCCAGCACCACATGCTGCTCGAACTTGCCGAGCTTGACGATACGCGCCGCGCCGAGACGCAGGCCGACCGCATGCGGAAGCTGCCCCGAAATGTGGCGGCGGCGGATGTTATTGATGTGGTCGATCCAGGCGGCGACGGCGGCGAGAATATCGCGTTCCTCGCCCTCCGGCTCGCGATGATGGAAGCCGTCCGGATATTCTTCCGCGATGAAGCCGGTGGAGAGATTGCCCGCGCGCCAGCGCGGATGCTGCATGAGCGCCGAGAGGAACGGGATGTTGTGCTCGATGCCATCGATGTAGAACGCGTCGAGCGCGGCGGCCTGCGCATTGATGGCGGCTTCGCGCGTCGGTCCCCAGGTGATGAGCTTGGCGATCATCGGATCGTAGAACATCGAGATTTCGCCGCCCTCTTCCGTGCCGGTGTCGTTGCGCACGATGGTGCCGTTCAGGCGCGGCCCCTCGACCGGCGGCCGATACTTCACGAGGCGGCCGATGGAGGGCAGGAACTTGCGGAACGGATCTTCGGCGTAGACGCGGCTCTCCACGGCCCAGCCGTTGATCTTCAGGTCTTCCTGCTTGAACTGGAGCTTCTCGCCATAGGCCACGCGGATCATCTGTTCCACGAGGTCGAGACCCGTGATCATCTCCGTGACCGGGTGCTCCACCTGAAGGCGCGTGTTCATTTCGAGGAAGTAGAAGTTCTTCTTCGGGTCGACGATGAACTCGACGGTGCCCGCGCTCTCGTAGTTCACTGCCTTCGACAGGGCCACCGCCTGCTCACCCATCGCCTTGCGCGTGGCTTCGTCGAGGAACGGGCTCGGCGCTTCCTCGATGACCTTCTGGTTGCGGCGCTGGATGGAACATTCGCGCTCGAACACGTAGACCACGTTGCCGTGCTTGTCGCCGAGCACCTGTATTTCGATATGGCGCGGGTTCTCGACGAATTTTTCGATGAACACGCGGTCGTCGCCGAAGCTCGATTTCGCCTCCGCCGTCGAGGTGAGGAAGCCCTCGCGCACTTCGTCGGCCGAGCGCGCGATGCGCATGCCCTTGCCGCCGCCGCCCGCGCTGGCCTTGATCATCACCGGATAACCGATGTCGTTCGCGATCGAGATCGCCTGCTCAGGGCTTTCGATGACGCCGAGATAACCCGGAACGGTCGAGACCCGCGCTTGCGCCGCGGCTTTCTTCGACTCGATCTTGTCGCCCATCGCCTTGATGGCTTCGATGTTCGGGCCGATGAAGGCGATGCCGGCCTCCTTCAGCGCCTCTGCGAAGCCGGCATTTTCCGAAAGGAAGCCATAACCGGGGTGGATGGCTTCCGCGCCGGTCTTTTTCGCCGCCTCGATGATCTTCTCAGCGATGAGGTAAGACTGGGCGGCTGGAGCCGGACCGATCAGCACGGCCTCGTCCGCCATTTCCACGTGCACGGCGTTTCGGTCGGCCTCGGAGTAGACGGCGACCGTCTTGATGCCCATACGGCGCGCGGTCTTGATCACCCGGCAGGCGATCTCGCCCCGGTTTGCGATGAGAATCTTCTTGAACATTGCGGGCATCCTATGCGGCAGGCAGCGGCAGTTTGGTATTTATTGTCTTGTTTGCGCCTGTTCTAGCCGTCATATGGCCGCGCATCAATCCTGCTAATTATCGACTGCTGCCATATACCACGCATGCGGTTTAGGTAGGGCTTGAGCATTGCCTCTGGGAAGCGCGCGGGTGTGCTCGCCGGTTACGCGTCGTCCCGGTCGTGAGCCATCATCATCACGGCCGCGCCCGCCGCCGCGCTGCCGAACGTGACGGCGAAGCCAGCCATCAGCATGCCGATGGGTACGAGCGGCGCTTCCGATGTCGCGATCAGTGTGCCGACGCCGTTCACGTCGGTCGCGAGGATGAGCACGAGCAAGAGCCAGCCCGCAAGGATGCCGATACCGGCGTTCAGTCCGAGAAAGCGGATGAGTTGCGGAAGATCGTTCCAGCCCGCGAACGCGCGTTTCAAAAGAAGCTTCATGTTCGCCCTCGCTCTTGAACGGTCCGATCGAGCCGCTTATCGGGGGAATTCGCCTTTGCGGGCGCGAACTCCCGAGCAGCGTTTTCCGTACCATGCCACGGTCGGAAGTCGCTCGCATGAGGGCCAATGCGCGAGCACGTGAAATTGTTCACGAGAGGAGCTGTAAGAAACGGCGAGCGGCTTTGGAAAAAGGTGGAGAAAAGAATTTCAGAAGAAACGGATCGGGTAAGGAGAGCGGGGCAATTCCTCGATTGCGAAGGGAGGAGGTTGTCCCGCTTATTCCAAGGAGGTGTCCACCGTGTCGACTTAGCTGCGGACGGACACCAGCCTTCTTCAAAGCTTACGCGTCAGATTTGATAGCCGGCCAGGCCTTGAACGGGAAAGGCTTCTCCTCCGTGTCATGGTAGATGAACCGCGATGCGTCACCCAGCCACTGACCTAAGCTTGGTCCGAACCGAGACAGGAACGGGTTCGGAGCCCGCTGAACGAGAAACCAGACCAACTGCACGAGAGCCAACGCAAAAAAGAGGCTCTGCCCGACACTGAACAGAACAAGAAAGAAAAGTGAGAGACCCGCGCGAGGCCAGTTCCTTGGCTCCTGCGCGGCATCAGACTTGGTCTTGTCGGCCTCCACGGCCGAGAGATTTGCTGCTTCACTCATCATGGTATCCTCCATCCCTTCGCAACCCCCGCTTATCATGGGAAGTGAGCGGCATTGCGCCGTTGGGGCGATATGCGACATTCCGCCACAGCTTCTCCACAGAGGTGGGCCGGTTAGAGGGCGTTTCGGGGTTGTCATGACGCACTCGGACACGCTTGGCGCGTGTTTCACTCAAGATTCATCAGGGGTCGCGCCGCGCGGGCACTAACCGCTCAATCTCGATTCGATTCGCCGCCGTCGTCGAAATGCAGCGCGAGCCACACGGTGGGCGCGTCCGGCGGCGTCCAGTCCACCCGGTGGCGCCGCCGGGCCGGAATGAAAACGTAGTCGCCGGGTTTCAGCGTTCGAGCCTCCTCCTCGCCCTCGAACCGCAGGCGCGCGGCGCCGGAGAGCAGCAACACCCATTCGGCGGACGGCTGATCGTACCAGAAGTCCGGCGGGCTCGCCTGCCCGGTCGAAACGATGCGTTCGACGCGAAGCCCCGGAACGTCGAGAAGCGCGGCGATGTCTTCATCCGCGCTCCCAATGACCGGCAGATCGGCAAAAATGTTGCCTTCGTTCGCCATCGACGCTCCCCCCGGCCTTCGATCTCGGATCGGACGACGTTAATCCCTCACGATGGTGCGCGCGAGGATCTGGAAATCCATCGGAAACTTGCCGTCGTTCGACGCGACGTCCGAGAGGATGAGTGTCGAGCCGACATAGAGCCTCTCGCCGATGCGATCCTTCGCCTCCTCGGAGATTTCGATCCGGTCGAGTGCGGCGGGGGCGGTCTCGGGGAACGGCAGCGCGGCACGTTCCGGTTCAAGCGGTTCGACCGCGCGGCCGCGGCGGCTCGAATGCCGGCGATACTTCACCTCGACGGCGGCAGGCGGCGTGATGCCGACCCAGTTCAGCGCGGCCTTGTTGTCGCCGGTTCGTGTCGCAATGAAAAGATGCGTGCCGAGCGGGCGATCCGCGTCCTTGATCGTCACGGGCACGTCGAACAGGGGGGTCGTGCCTTGCCGCACGTAAAGACGGCTCGTCTTGCGGCTGATGAGCATCGAGATCGGTGTCGCGCGCGAAGCAGCGTCCCTCGCCATCTCGGTGGCCTCGTCGCCGTCGGCGATGGCCGCGCGAACGGCTTCCTGCGCGGCAAGCAGATCGCGCTCGATCGCGGCGCGAGCGTCGCGCGCGGCACCCGCTTTCGTTTCGGCATCGGCAAGCCTTGCCTCGAAAGCGCTGAGGCGCTGATCGACGGCCTTCGATGTCGCCTCGTCGGCGTCCACCTTCTCGGCGGCGCGAATGGCGGTCTCAAGCTCGCGGCTCGCGCGCTTCACATCCGCTTCGGCCACGGCGACATCCCTGTCGGCCTGCCGAAGCTCTGACTGCTTTTTCCCGGCAAGCGCCACGGCGGTCTTCTTCGCCTGCGCGGCGGCGCGGCCCTTCTGGATGGCCGCTGCCTTCAGGGCCTCCGCGTACTCGCCCGGCGCAACGAGATCCGGTTTCGTTTGGTCAGGCTTCCCGGCGGAAAGTGCCACCGGTTCGACAGCCGGCGTGGCGTCTTGCTTGCCGGTGGTCCTGTCGTCGGCCTTGTCCGGCAGAGGCAGAAGCTTGGGAGCGGGCAGCTTCGCGTGCGCTATGTCCACCGGGGCGACGTCCTGCGGTGCGATGACGACGCGCATGCCCACGCTCGTCACGCCGAAAAGACGCTGCGCGAAGGCGGCCGGAAGCCGCACGCAGCCGTGGCTCGCCGGATAGTTCGGCACGACGCCCAGATGCAGCGCCACGCCGGTCCAGGTCAGCCGCTGCATGAACGGCATCGGCGCGCCGCTGTAAATGTTGGAACGGTGATAGCGGTTCTTTTCAAGGATCGAGAATACGCCGGCGGGCGTTGCGTAGCCCTGCTGCCCTGTCGAAACCCGGCTTCGCGCCCAGACGCCTTTCGCGTCGTAGAACGTGACATGCTGATCGGCGAGCGAAACAACGCCGTAGAGCGGCCCGACCGGCGCGCGGCTCTGCGTGTCCTCGACAGCCTGCGGTTCTTCGCGTTCGGGCTGATAGGAGCGGCGGCGCGCGTCAGCCGGTTGCGCCGCCAATCCGAAGCCGACAAGCGCGACCATGAGAGCGGCCGAAGCGGATGCGGCGCTCTGAGCGGACGGAAAAATGCGGCGCGGGCTCGGGAAATCAAATCGACGCATGACGTTTGAACATTCGTGAGGGTTGCCGGGGAGCGCAGTATGCAGCCTTTGCCGTAACTATAGCGTGAAATTGTGCCGCGCAAAGCCTATGCGGATATTAGTGCGGGCCCGAAATCGGCCTTCCTTTTGCAGCGAGTGCGTTGTCGATTTGAAATTTACAAGCTGCTCCAGAGCCTTACTTTCCAGAGCACCTTGTAAAACTTTAAATGCGACCACGGATGGGTCAGCGGCTTCAGTCGCATTCGGAGCGAAGCAGGTGACCCGGCGAAATTGTGCTCGTAGCCGCCCGCGGTCTTAACTGAAATGCCATGTCGCTCGCGCTTCCTTCTGTGAGACCGCCGATGCCTTCGACCGGAGGGACAGAATGCAGACATGGACGCAAACGCTTTCAGCTCGCGCCCGCGAAAACTGGCGTGACGCCTTTGCCTCTGCGGCTGCCGCATGCATCGCGTGGGTTGTCTCGTTCCGTCTTTTCGGCCATACGACGCCGCTCTTCGCGGCGATCACGGCCATCATCTGCCTCGCTCCGGCGTTGCCGAGCCGTGGACAACAGGCTGTCGGGCTGCTCATCGGGGTGGCAACGGGCATCGTGATCGGCGAACTTGCGCTGCTCCTGCCGCCGATGGAGCCGCTGCTGCGCATGGGGCTGGCGACCTTTGTCGCTTTGCTGATCGCGTCCCTTCTCGGCCTTGCACCCGTCGTTCCGATTCAGGCGGGTATTTCAACGGTGCTGCTGCTTTCGTTCGGAGCGGAGAAGGCTGGCATTGCCCGGATGCAGGACGTGGTGGTTGGCGCTTCCGTCGGCCTGATGTTCAGCCAGGTGCTGATGACACCGAACCCCGTTCGCCTCATCGACGTGGCGGCGAAGTCGCTCTTGCAGCGGTTGTCCAAAGGTTTCGCGCAGGCCGATGCGGCGATCTCGGATCGGGACCGGGCGAAAGCCGAAGCCGCGACGACCCTTTTTACAGAGGCGCAATCGAGCCTCATCAACCTCAATTCCGGCATCAACCGGGCCCGAAGCCTCGTGCGCTGGACCTTGCGCGGGCGCTTCGTCGCCTTGCAGGTGCGTGAAATGGCGGCCCTCTACGACCGCCGCGCCATCCGGCTCTACGCCTCCGCGCTGTTGTTCGCGGAATCGCTGGAAGAGGCGCTTCGGACAAGCAGCGCCCCTCCGCCTGACGGGCTTCGCGACCGGGTTGCTCATGTCGCGCGCCTCGCCGCCGCCTTGGCGAAAGATCTCGACGCTGCGCGCAACGACACATTCGAGGCATCTCTTCCGGTCGCGGTGCCGCATGGCTGGGAACCCTGCCTCGACAATCTCCACGCGGCGGAAGCAGCGCTCGCCGCCTTGATCGCAATCCGCGACCGATAGCGACGCGCTTCCCCTGCGCGGACGCCGGGCAGGGCGGTTGCCAGGATCGCGGAACAGGTTTTCCATGCATGCATTGGGTGGGGAACAGGAGGCAACGCATGAAAGCGGGGTTCATCGGGCTCGGACAAATGGGTTCGGGCATGGCAGCCAATCTTGCGAAGGCCGGTCATGAGGTACGCGTCTATAACCGCACGCGCGGCAAGGAAGGCCCGCTTGTCGCCTTGGGCGCGACGGCTGCCGAAAGCATCGCGGATGCATGCGTCGGCGCAGACGCCGTCTTCACCATGCTGGCGAACGACGAAGCGCTGCGCGCCGTCGCTTTCGGCGCGGGCGGCGTTCTCGAAGCCCTGCCGAAAGGCGCGATCCATATCTCGTCGAGCACCGTCAGCGTGGCTCTGGCGGACGAACTGACAGCCGCGCATTCGGAGGCGGGGCAACGCTTCATCTCTGCGCCGGTGATGGGACGGCCGGAAGCGGCGGCTGCCGCGAAACTGTTCGTCATGGCGGCCGGCGCACCGGATGCGGTGGCGGACGCAGGCCCGCTGTTCGACGCCATCGGCCAGAAGACATTCCACCTCGGCGACGAGCCTAAGGTGGGCAATATCGTGAAGCTCGCGAACAATTTCCTTCTGGCCTGCGTTATCGAGACGGTCGGCGAGGCAATGGCACTCACATCGAAAGCGGGCGTGGATCGGCATTCCTATCTCGATGTTCTCACCTCCACGCTGTGGAATGCGCCGGTCTACAAGACCTACGGCGCGCTTATCGCAAACGAGGCGTTCGAACCGGCGGGGTTCCCGGTTCCGCTCGGGCAGAAAGACGTACGGCTTGCGCTCGAAGCGGCGGAAGGACTGAACGTGCCGCTACCAGTCGGCGGGATCCTGCGCGACCGCTTCATCCGTCTGCGGGCGGAAGGCGGCGATGCGCTCGACTGGTCGGCCATTGCGAAACTTGCCCGCAAGGATGCGGGACTCGACTGAGACAACAGCGGAGAATGGATCATGGAAACCATCGCAATCGGCAAATCCGGGATCGAAACCTCGCGCATCGCGCTTGGCACATGGGCCATCGGCGGCTGGATGTGGGGCGGCACCGACGAGGCGCAGTCCATCGCCACGATCCGGGCGGCGATCGATCGCGGCATCACGCTGATCGACACCGCGCCGGTTTACGGCTTCGGGCGGTCGGAGGAGATCGTCGGAAAGGCGCTCGCCGAGGGTGGTTTGCGCGACAAGGTCCAGATCGCCACGAAATGCGGGCTGAACTGGCGCGACGGCAAGGTGTGGCGCGATGCGCGGCCAGAGCGCATCCGCCGTGAGATCGAGGACTCCCTTCGGCGGCTTCGCACGGACGTCATCGACCTGTATCAGGTGCACTGGCCCGACCACGAAACGCCGTTCGAAGATACGGCACGCGTGCTGGAAAATCTGCGGCGCGACGGGAAAATTCGCGCCATCGGCGTCAGCAATTACGCGCCTGCCGAGATGGACTCATTCCGCAAGACGGCGCAACTCGACGCAGTGCAGCCGCCGTACAATCTTTTCGAGCGCGAGATCGAGGCGGACGTGTTGCCCTATGCCGAGAAGAACGGCCTGACCGTGCTGGCTTACGGCGCGCTGTGCCGCGGGCTTTTGTCAGGCCGCATGAAGGCCGACACGGCGTTCGACGGCGACGATCTTCGCCGGAGCGACCCGAAGTTTCAGGGCGAGCGCTTTCACGATTATCTCGCGGCGGTCGAGGCGCTGAAGACGCTCGCGCGCGAACGCTACGGCAAATCCGTGCTCGCGCTTGCCGTTCGCTGGGTGCTCGATCAGGGACCGACCATCGCGCTATGGGGCGCACGCAAGCCGTCGCAGGTCGAAACGGTGAGCGAAGTCATGGGTTGGCATATCGATGAGGAGGCGAAGCGCGAAATCGACGCGATCCTGAAGCGTACGATCCGCGAGCCGGTTTCGCCCGCCTTCATGGCTCCGCCGGACAAACGCCCGGCAGGCGTGTGACGGGTCGGTAAGAAGACAACCGCTATCCTCGGCCAAATGACCTTGCGCGAGGCCACACGCCTCGTTTGAAACCAAAGTGCCCGGAGTAGCGTATGGCGATCCCTTACAAGAGCGAATTGCAACTGTTGAACCACGACGAGCGCGAGCTGGTGCACGCGACGCATTATCCCGCTATCTGCGAGCTGGCCCGCGAAGATCTTCAGGACACGCTGACGCGGCTTCGCGGTCTGCGCGACAAGGAAAAGACCCAATACAAGGCGAAGCGTCGCGAAACCAAGGGCACGGGCGAGGCGCGCGGCGGAAGCTTTCCCGGCACGTCCGAGCAGCCGCGTCGCCGGAAGCAGGTCTTCGCCCAGGCGCTGAAGCGTGTGAACAAGGAGATAGAGCGGCACCGAAAGTTCGAGGCGAAGGCAGAACTCGGCGCGGCTGCGCGGCGCGCGCTTGCGCTTAAACGGTCCGGGGACTTCCACCGTCCGTCCCCCGGCGTTACCGCTCATGAAGGCATGTCGCCGCTTCCAAGCCGGCGCCGCCGGACGACCGTCCACCCGTCCAAGATCGGGCAGGTGTCGCAGTGGACGAAGATCCGCCAAGCGCAAAGGGACGCGCGCCCATAGCGCGCGTACTTGCGCTTCTGCGCCCGGAAAGGCGACGTCGCCTACCTCTCAAGCTCGGCGGCAAGGAACGCGCGGATCTTGTCGCGCGCAACATCCTTCGCCACGAAGGCGTTGCCGATGCCGCTGAGCAGGATGAGGTTCATCTTGCCGTCCTTCACCTTCTTGTCCTGCTCCATGAAGCCCGTCAGTTCGTCGAGCGATGGACCGCGGCCGAGCCGCTGGCGCAGCTCACCGAAGGTGGTGGCAAAGCCGACTTCGGCCAGATGGTCTTCGAGCCGCCGCGAAACGGTACCCGCGCAAAATCCTTCCGCCTCGGAAAAGCGCGCTGCCAGCACCATGCCCAGCGCAACAGCTTCGCCGTGGAGCACGTCGCCGGAATAACCGGCCCACGCCTCGACCGCATGACCGAAGGTGTGGCCGAGATTCAGGAGCGCGCGGTCGCCCGCCTCCTTCTCGTCGCGGGACACGATTTCCGCCTTCATCCGCACGCTCGTCTCGACGGCGTCGGTGAGCGGATAGGTGTCCTGCTCGAAGATCGCGGAGGCGTTGTCCTCCAGCCAGCGGAAGAAGACCGAGTCGCCAAGCGCGCCGTATTTCGCCACCTCGGCATAGCCCGCGCGAAATTCGCGCTCCGGCAACGTCTTCAACGTGTCGAGGTCGATCAGCACGAGCGAAGGCTGATGGAAGGCTCCGACGAGGTTCTTGCCGTGCGGCGTGTCGATGCCGGTCTTGCCGCCGACCGACGAGTCGACCTGAGCCAGAAGCGTCGTCGGAACCTGCACGACGCGCACGCCGCGCTTCAGCGTCGCCGCCGCAAACCCCGCAAGGTCGCCGATCACGCCGCCGCCGAGCGCGATGACCGCGTGGTCGCGTTCCACCCCAAGGTCGAGCAGCGCCGCCGTCACCCGCTCGAGAGAAGCGAAACTTTTCGACGCCTCGCCGGATGGAACGTAAACCGTCGTGCCAAGCAGGAGCCCCGCCCCCGAAAGCGCGGCCTCAAGCTCGTCCGCGTAGGCCCGCACTGCCTCGTCCGCGACGATGGCAAAGCGTGTGCCCGGCAATGTCTCCGCGAGAAACTGCGGTGCGCCCGCGATCAAGCCGTTGCCGATGAGGATCGGATAGCTGCGTTCGCCAAGCTCCACATCCACGCGCGCGGAAGGCTTGATTTGTGCCGTCATGACGGTTCGCTCCCTTGCAGGTCGGCCGGTCGGGCTTCGCCGCCCCCGGCCTCTTTGGCTGTCAGATAAGCAAAGATCAGGTCGAGGATTTCGTCCACGATCACCTCGTGAGGCGCATCGCGGCTCTCGAATTTGAGATTCGACTCCGCATAAAAGGGCTCGCGCTGGGCGAGAAGCCGACGAAGCACGGCCATCGGATCGTCGGTCTTGAGAAGGGGGCGATTGTCGCGCCGCGAAACGCGCTGGAGGAGCAGGTCGAGCGGCGCATGGAGCCAGATCGAAACGCCGCCTCTGGCGATCTCGGCTCGCGTGGCGGGCGAGATGACCGACCCGCCGCCGGTCGACAGCACTTGCGGGCCGCTCTGTAGAAGGCGGCGAATGACGCGTTCCTCACCATCGCGGAAGTAGCCTTCGCCGTGGGTGCGGAACATTTCTTCGATGGTCATGCCGGCGGCGGTTTCGATCTCTGTGTCGGCATCGTGAAAAGGCAGATCCAGCGCGGTCGCCAGCCGCCGCCCGATGGACGACTTGCCCGATCCCATCATGCCGACGAGGATGACGCTCTGCCGCCCCAGCGCGTGCCGCACAGCCCTCGCCATCGGCTTCAAGCCGCCTGCTTCGTTTTCCGACGTCACGAACCACTCATCTTATTGGCTTAATGGAAGAGACAGGGCGCAACTTAAGCCTCTATCGCATCCTTGACAACGGGTGCGAAGAGAGGCAGCCCATAAGGAGAACGACCGAGCTGGAGGGAGAAATGCCGACACTTCTTCGCTTTCTGACAATCGTCGGTTTGATCGCCGGGCTGTTCTACGGGTCGATGTTCGTTCTGGCGAACTTTTTCGAGCCGTCGCCGCATGAGATGACGAAATCGATCCGCGACGCGAAGATCAAGTAGCATGGGGCGGCCATCGAGCGCGCCCGCGTCCCCGGTAGACGGGCCGCTGATCGAGGCGTTTCTCAGCATGATGCGTGCCGAACGCGGCGCATCAGCCAACACCGTTGCGGCCTATGCCGCGGACCTGCGCGAGATGTCGCGATTCCTTGATGAGCGCGACTCGACATTTGCCGATTGCGCGCGCGACGAGCTGGAAGCGTTTTTCTCGGATCGCGCCGCCGCCGGCCTCGCGGCCAATTCAGCGGCGCGCAAGCTCTCTTGTCTGAAGCGATTCATGCTGTTTCTTGTCGCCGAGAAGGTTCGCGAGGATGACCCCGCGCGGCTCATCGATGGCGTGAAGGCGCGGCGCGTGCTGCCGATGACGCTTACCGTCGCCGAAGTGGACCTTCTGCTCGACGCGGCGCATCAGGCTGCGGCCGTAGCCGATCCGCAAACGCCGGGCGGCCGCCGTGCGCTGCGCCTCGCCTGCCTGCTCGAACTGCTTTACGCCACCGGCCTGCGCGTCTCCGAACTCGTCGGGCTGCCGCGCGCCGCCTTCCTCGGCGACCGCAAGATGCTGACCGTAAAGGGAAAGGGTGGGCGCGAGCGCATCATCCCGCTCAATGCCAAAGCGCGCGCGGTGCTCGATTGCTGGATGGATGCGCTCGATACGGCCGCGCGGTCAGCCGACGGGAAAGCAGGCGCCGCCGGGAATTCTGCATCGAAATGGCTTTTTCCGTCCTGGGGTGAAGACGGCCACCTGACACGGCAGAAATTCGCGCAGGATCTGAAGGCGCTCGGCGCAAGCATCGGTATCGACGCGGAGCGGCTTTCTCCGCACGTCCTGCGCCACGCATTCGCGACGCATTTGCTCGACAGGGGCGTCGACCTGCGCGTGCTGCAAACCCTGCTCGGCCATTCCGACATTTCGACGACGCAGATTTATACGCATGTCATGGAAGACCGCCTGCGGCAGACGGTGTTCGATTTTCACCCGCTCAGCAAGGACGCCGTGGAGAAGGGGAAAAGGTAGCCGCGAAGTTTCGGAGCGGATTCTAGCTCGGCTCGAAGCGGTGCACGAGAAGCCCGAGATCCGGGCTCACTTCCCTTAACGGGAAAAACCGGCGGAAGCCGCAGTTTTCGTAGAATTGAACCGCACGGGAGTTGGCTCCCGTCACGACGTGCACGCCGGGCGAACGGGCTTCGATGCACTGCTCGAAGAAGCGCGCGACCAAAAGCGAACCAATGCCCCTGCCCTGCTGCCCCGGTTTCACGTTGATGTGGAGATGCGACGGAAAATCCTGAAGCGCGGCGCGAAAGTTCTTCGTGTAGAACGCCATGCCGTCGAGGATCGGGCGGGATTCATCGGAGAAACTGTCGAGGCACCCGGCGAGATAGCCGACCGCATGCCGCTCATTGTCGAGCGCGAGGAAAAAGGAAAGCGGCTGCAAATCCAGATAATTGCCGAACCAGCGCTGATAAAACGCCTTTTTCACGATCGGCGAATTGAATGCGGACGTGTTCGCCGTCGCGAAGAAAATCTCGGTAGCCTCGGCCAGAAGACGGTCACGGTCCGACGGATCGATGGCGGTCAACGGATATGTGATGGCCACGGCGTGCCTTTCCCGAAACGCGAAGCCTCATTCGGCTGCGCGTGGCTCCTGCTGCGGCGCCTCTGAGGCGAGCCCTTCGCCCTTCTCGTTGATCATTTCGGGGCGAGGCATGGCCACGATATTGTAACCCGAATCGACGTAATGGGTTTCGCCCGTGACCGCCGTGGACAGGCCGGAGAGCAGATAGAGAGCGGCGCCGCCGACTTCGTCGAGCGTCGGCGTGCGGCGCAGCGGCGAATGGAGCTTCTGGTAATTGAAGATGACGCGCGCGTCGGACACGCCGGAACCCGCGAGCGTGCGCATCGGACCGGCCGACAGGCCATTCACGCGGATGCCCTGCGGACCGAAATCCACGGCGAGGTAACGCACGGACGCTTCGAGTGCCGCCTTCGCCACGCCCATGACGTTATAGCGCGGGACGACGCGCGTCGACCCGCCATAGGTCAGCGTGATCATCGAACCGCCGTCCGTCATCAGCGCGGCGGCGCGCTTGGCAATTTCCGTGAACGAGAAGCACGAAATCACCATGCTGTTGATGAAGTTCTCGCGGGTGGTATCTGCGTAGCGGCCCTTGAGTTCGTTGCGGTCGGAGAAGGCCAGCGCATGAACCAGAAAGTCGATCTTGCCCCACTTCTCCTTGAGCGTGTCGAACACGGCATCGACCGACGCGAGATCGACCACGTCACACGGCAGGATGATCTTGCCCCCGAGGCTTTCGGCCAGCGGAATGACGCGGCGGCCGAAGGCGTCGCCCTGATAGGTGTAGGCGATTTCGGCGCCTTGTCCCGCAAGCACGCGGGCAATTCCGTAAGCGATCGACCGTTCGTTGGCCACGCCCATGACGAGCCCGCGTTTGCCTGCCATCAACGGCTGCGGCTTTGCTACATCAAACCCAGTCATGAGATCGTGGCCTTTCCTGATCCGGCTTATTGCCGACGCCTCTAGGCGACGTACCGGTTGAATATCAACGTCGCGTTGGTGCCGCCGAAACCGAAGCTGTTCGACATCACGCAATTCAGCTCGACGTTATCGAGTCTTTCGCGAACAATTGGCATATCCGAGAACGCGGGATCAAGCTCCACGATATTTGCGGATTCACACACAAATCCGTTGTTCATCATGAGAAGAGAATAGATTGCCTCCTGAACGCCTGCGGCGCCGAGCGAGTGCCCGGTGAGCGACTTGGTGGCGGACAGCAGCGGCGCTTTCGAGCCGAACACTTCGCGGACAGCCTCGATTTCCTTCAGGTCGCCGATCGGAGTCGAGGTTGCGTGAGGGTTGATGTAGTCGATCTTGCGGTCGAGGCCCTTCATCGCCACGCGCATGCAGCGCGCCGCGCCTTCGCCCGACGGCGCAACCATGTCGTAGCCGTCCGAGTTCGCGCAGAACCCGACGAGTTCGCCGTAAATCTTGGCGCCGCGAGCCTTGGCCCGCTCCAGTTCCTCAAGCACGAGCACGCCCGCACCGCCCGCAATCACAAAGCCGTCGCGGTTCGCGTCATAGGCGCGGCTCGCCTTCGTGGGCGTGTCGTTGTAGTTGGACGACATCGCGCCCATCGCGTCGAACAGCACCGACAGCGTCCAGTCGAGTTCCTCGCCGCCGCCCGCGAACATCACATCCTGCTTGCCCCAGGCGATCATCTCGGCGGCATTGCCGATGCAATGCGCGGAGGTCGAACAGGCCGACGAGATCGAATAATTGATGCCCTTGATGCGGAACGGGGTCGCGAGCGTGGCCGAGTTGGTGCTCGACATCGCCTTCGGCACCTCGAACGGGCCAACCTTGCGGGGCCCCTTCTCGCGAGTCGTGTCGGCGGCGGCAACGATGGCGCGCGTGGACGGACCGCCGGACCCCATGATGAGCCCCGTGCGCTCGTTCGAGATATCTTTTTCCTCAAGGCCGGCGTCCGCGATGGCCTGCTGCATCGCGATATAGTTCCACCCGGCGCCCGCGCCCATGAAGCGGCGAACTTTCCGGTCGATCGCGGCTTCCCAGTCGATGGTCGGCTCACCGTGCACCTGACACCTGAAGCCGCGCTCGGCGTAATCCTTCGCCTTGACGATGCCGGACCGTCCCTCGCGCAGGGAGGCGAGCACCTCCTGGGTGTTGTTACCGATGGACGAGATGATGCCCATTCCCGTGACAGCAACACGTCTCATGTCTTGACCCCACGTTGTCGCAATTTGTTCAAAAGGCTTCGGCGCGGCAAGGCTTAGCCAGCCGCCGCTTCAATGCCCACGTTCGCGTCGGTAAACAAGCCCACGCGGAGGTCCTTGGCGGAATAGATGACGGTACCGTCGGCCTTCAGAATGCCGTCGCCAACCCCCAGCGTCAGCTTGCGGCGGATGACGCGCTTCAGATCGACGATATATTCGAGCTTCTTCACCGTCGGCACGACCATGCCTGTGAACTTGACCTCGCCGCAGCCAAACGCGCGACCGCGGCCCGGCGATCCGCCCCAGCCGAGGAAGAAGCCCAGCAACTGCCAAAGACCGTCGAGCCCGAGACAGCCGGGCATCACCGGATCGCCCTTGAAGTGGCAGTCGAAGAACCAGAGATCAGGGCGGACATCAAGTTCGGCAACAACCTGCCCCTTGCCGTGCTCTCCAGCCGTTTCGGAGATGCTCGTAATGCGGTCGAACATCAGCATGGGGGGAAGCGGCAATTGCGCGTTTCCGGGCCCGAATAGTTCGCCGCGACCGCAGGCGAGCAAGTCTTCATAGTCGTAGCTGTGGCGCCGCTCGGACATATTTCCTCTTTAGATAGTCATCATGCCTGCTCGTTGGCAGGCCGTCGCTAAACTGTCATATACCGTAACTATCACACCTTTCGGTGCTCGCAACCCATGCCAATCGTTGCGTTCAGAATTCCGGGCCTTGGGCGGCGCTTGCGAGTTAAGGCGTCGCTACCTATACTACAAGGTGGATCGCGACGGAATGCCAAGTGATGTCTGACAATATCCCGGAACTGCCGATAGAAAGACTACGCCTCACGGGCTTGCGCCCCACGCGTCAACGCGTCGCGCTCGCGGAGCTGCTATTCGGGCACGGAGACTGGCATTTCACCGCCGAGGAAATCCATGCCGAGGCGGTGAAAAGGGGGGTGCCCGTCTCTCTTGCGACCGTCTACAACACGCTCCACCAGTTCGTGGAGGCGGGCATTCTGCGCGAAGTCGCCATCGAAAGCTCGAAGACGTATTTCGACACGAAGATTAACGATCACTTTCATTTCTTCTTCGAAAAGAACGGCTCGCTAGTCGATATCGACACAGCCGACATCAAGGTCGAGAATCTGCCGAAGCCCCCTGCGGGCACCGAGATCGCCCGTATCGATGTCCTCGTCAGGCTGGAGCCGACCAGGAAGAAGGGCGGCTAAAGCAGCCAGCGTCCGATTTGCGGCGCACCGACCGTAGCTCTCTTCCGGCTCGGCGGGTTCTCGCGGCTCGATCGCTGCGCTGCCCTTCATGGAGTCGCCGCGACATTCCACTCGCCACCGGGCTACCGAGGACGGTGGGGTTCCCTATAAAAAAAAGCCCCGACAGAGCGGGGCTCGCCGTCATGCGCCGCATACGCGGCGCATGTCTCCATGTGTCGTGTTTACTTCTTCGGAGCGGGAGCCGCCGGAGCAGCCGCGCCCTGCGGGTTCTTCGCCGCGGCTTCCTGCTGCGCGCGAAGCGCGGCGAGACGCTGCTTGATCACTTCCGCGATCTTCTGCTGATCGGCGTTGTACTTGTCGACCGGAACCGGCTGGCCTTCGATAGCCTTGGCAAAGCCTTCGAGCGGCAGCGGGATGCTGAGAGCGCGGCCCGTCACGTCGATGCCGAGATAGGCGATCTGCTTGCCCTTCTTCAGGTCGTCGATCAGCGCGGGCTCGATGTTGGCTTCAGCGTAGCAGCCGGCCTGATCGCAAGTCGTGTAGGCGAGCTTGACGGGCTCCTTGTCGTCGACCTTGACCAGCGCTCCGGGCGGCAGAGCGGAACCGAGCGGCAGCATGGCGAGAAGCTGCGGCTTGTCCTGGCCGGCAACCTGACGGACGGCAATCTTGCCGATGAGGATGGCGGTCGCGTTGTCGCGCACGTCGACCTGCGTGAGGCAGACGTTGACCTTTTTCAGATCTTCCGGCTTCTGCTGCTTCGGCTGTTCGCCGGGCTTCGTGGCTTCAGCCACCGGCACGTCGATGCAGAGCTTGTACCAGATATCCGCGGGCTTCTGGTCGCCGGCGGCCTGCTTCTGTTCCGTGGCGGCAGGCTTGGCCTTGCCTTTGTCCTGCGCCATCGCGCCGGTCACGCCCAGCGTGAGCGCCGACGCTGCGACGGCCCCGATCACCGCCGCTTTCGCGAGCTTTGTGAAAACCATTAACCCGAACCTTTCACTCAATCGTGTTGGCTGTTCCGAATTCCGCTGGCCCCTCTCCCGGACCGACTGTTGCTTGCATACTCGGAATTGAGGCATCTCCGTGACAGGTTCCGCGATGGAATGGGGAGGGCCGCCGTGAGTCGCTCTTTTCGCGGAAAGGGTTGCCCAAACGCTTTCTTTCTGGGAGTTTCGGCGCCTGAAGGGGGTGGGCGAGCAGACGTAACCGAAGGAACCGAACGCCTTGCAATGTGGAAAACCCGATTGTTTCGCTCGCGCACCGCGACCGAAAAGACACAGCGGCCAAGCACTGGTCGCGGCGCTTTTCGCGGCTGTTCTGGCGAGCGCTTCTGCCGCCGCCGAACCGCGCGGCGGCATCGCCATGCACGACCAGCCGAAATATGCGGATGGCTTCGCAAACCTCGGCTATGTGAACCCCGCCGCGCCGAAAGGCGGGACGCTCCGGCTCGCGGTGCTCGGTTCCTTCGACAGCGTGAACCCGTTCATCATCAAGGGGGCGCCGGTCGCGGGCGCGCGCGAATACGTCTATGAGACGCTGCTCGCGCGGACCTATGACGAGCCGTTCTCGCTCTATGGTCTGATCGCCGAAAGCGTGGACACGCCCGAAGACCGCAGTTCCGTGACGTTCCAGTTGCGCCCGGAGGCGCGTTTCGCCGATGGCAAGCCGATTACGCCCGACGACGTGCTGTTCTCATGGAAGCTGCTGAAGGAAAAGGGGCGTCCCAATCATCGCGGTTACTATTCGAAGGTCGTGAAGGCCGAGAAAGTCGGCGAGCGCGGCGTGAAGTTCACCTTTGACGGCGCGGACCGCGAGATGCCGCTCATCATGGGCCTGATGCCGGTGCTTCCGAGCCATGCGCTGACGCCCGAAAGCTTCGAGAAGACCAGCTTCGACAAGCCGGTTGCGAGCGGACCTTATGTCGTCGAAGACATCGAGCCGGGCGCGAGCATCACCTACCGCAAAAACCCCGGCTGGTGGGGCCGCGACCTTCCAGTCAATCGCGGGCAGTACAATTTCGAGCGCATCCGCATCGACTATTACCGGGACCGCACCACCATGATGGAGGCGTTCCGCAAGGGGCTGTTCGACGTGCTGGGCGACAGCGATCCAATCGACGCGGTGCGCTGGGCGGATTCATTCGATTTCCCCGCCGTGGAGAACGGACTTGTCAAGAAGCTCGCCTTCGATCTCGGCGTGCCCGCGCCGATGTCGGCGCTGGCGTTCAACACGCGCCGCGAGGTTTTCGCCGACAGGCGCGTGCGCGAGGCGCTGACCGAAGTGTTCGACTTCGAATGGCTCAACAAGATGCTGTATCGCGGCCTGTATGCGCGCACCGAAAGCTTCTTCGACCGCTCGGAGCTGTCCTCGCACGGCCGCGCCGCGACGGAGGCGGAGCGCGCGCTGCTCGCGCCTTACGCGGCCGAGCTTGCGCCGGGAATACTCGACGGCACCTTCAGCCAGCCCCAGACCGACGCCTCCGGAACGAATCGCGAGGGCCGCAAGCGCGCCATTCAGCTTTTGGACGAGGCTGGCTACGAGCTGCGCGACGGACGCATGGTTTCGAAGGCGACGGGTGCGCCGCTTTCCTTCGAGATGATCTGCGTTTCCCGCGAGCAGGAGCGGCTGCTTCTCGCCTATTCGCACGCGCTCGCGCAGATCGGCGTGGAGGGGCGCGTCCGCATGATCGACTCGGCGCAATTCCAGCGGCGCGCCACGTCCTTCGACTTCGATCTGATGCAGACGACGTGGGCGTCGTCGCTGTCGCCCGGCAATGAGCAAAGCTTCCGCTGGTCGAGCGCGTCGGCGAAGCAGGACGGCAGCTTCAACTACGCAGGCGTCGAGAGCAAAGGGGCCGATGCGATGATCGCGGCCATGCTTTCGGCGAAGACCCGCGCTGAGTTCGTAGCCGCCGTGCGCGCCCTCGACCGCGTGCTGCTGTCGGGCCGTTACGCCATCCCGCTTTACTACGCACCGAAACAGTGGATCGCGGCCTGGGCGCAGTTGCGTCAGCCGCCGGTTTCTACGCTTTATGGTGCGCGGCTCGAAACGTGGTGGGCCGAGCCGTCGAAAAGCGCGGCAAAGGGCGCGGGGACAGCGGAAGGTGAACACTAGCGGCTATCGCGGAGAACTTCCGCCGCGCGACCTCAACATGGCGCGGTATGTGCTCCGCGCGGGCGACGCGGCGAGAGACAAGACCGCGCTCGTGGTGATCCACGATCCGGCCGGGCGCGAGGCCGAGACGTGGACTTATCACGCGCTCGAAAGCGCCGTGCGTCGCGTGGCGTTCGAGCTTCGGGCGAAGCGGGGTCTCGCGCAGGGCAGCCGCGTGCTGATCCGGCTCAGGAACCGCACGGCCTATGCGCTGGCCTTCTTCGGGGCCATTGCGGGCGGGCTTGTGCCGATCCCGGCTTCTTCCGACCTCACCGCGCGCGAAGTTGCCTTCCTGCTCGACGACAGCGAAGCGGCGGCCATCGTCCTTGACGACACGCTTCCTCATGGAAATTTCGCCATCGGACTCGCGGTGGTGACGGAAGCGGCACTCCTCGCCGCCATCGAAGGCGGGCCGGAAGGCGCCTTCGCTGACACCACCGCCAACGATCCGGCCTTTCTGATCTACACGTCGGGCACGACCGCGAACCCGAAGGGCGTGCTGCACGCACATCGAAGCGTGTGGGGGCGTCGCCCGATGTATCGCGGCTGGTACGGCATCACGGCGGCGGACAGACTTCTGCATTCCGGCGTCATCAACTGGACCTACGCCATCGGTACAGGCCTTTCCGATCCCCTGGCGAACGGCGCGACAGCGCTGCTTTATACGGGCGAACGGCACCCGTCGATATGGCTCGGGCTGATCCGCGCTTTCGACGCGACCATCTTCGCAGGCGTGCCGGGGCTGTATCACCAGATCCTGAAGCAGGTGAACGGCGGTCGTCTCGATATCGCGCGGCTGCGTCATGGCCTCACGGCGGGCGATACGCTCCCCGACGCGCTCGAAGCAGACTGGCGCGCGTGCACCGGCACAAGGCTTTACGAAGGGTTCGGCCAGACAGAGCTTTCCACCTATCTTTCAAATGCGCCGGATTTTCCCCGAAAGGCGGGCACGGTGGGGCGCGCGCAGCCGGGCCGCTGCGTCGCGATCCTGCCGGAAGACCGCGGCGAGACACCGTTGCCGCCGGGCGCTTCCGGTCTCATCGCTGTGCATCGGACAGACCCCGGCCTTATGCTCGGCTACTGGCGGCGCCCGGACGAAGAGCGCGCGATGTTTCGCGGCGAGTGGTTCACGGGCGGCGATCTCGGCAGGATGGATGCTGACGGCGCTATCGCCCATCTCGGCCGCGCATCGGATCTCATGAACGCGGGCGGCTATCGCGTCTCCCCTGTGGAGGTTGAGGCGGTCCTTCGCGAGCATCCGCTGGTGGCCGAGGTCGGCGTCATCGACGTGCCGCAACAGCACGGGGGAACCGCGATCACCGCGTTCGTCGTCACGCGCGAAGGCGGCGCGGATCTTTCTGCCGAACTCGCCGCCCGCGCGGAATGCAGCCTCGCCGCCTACAAGCGGCCCCGCCATTACGTGTTCGTCGAGCGTCTTCCGAAAACCGCAAACGGCAAGCTGAAGCGCTCGGACCTCAAGACGCCCGCCGTCCGCTCCGCTACCGGCTGATTTAGCGCCGTAACAGTTCGAAAAAAACTGTCACCAGCTTTGTGGCGAGGAATCCTCACTTTGGACAATCTTCGGGGTAATCCCTTCGATAAACCCCACAAGCAAGGTTGCAGCGTGAGATTGAAGCCTCCACGTCTGCCTTGAACGCGGCCATAGAATTCAATCGGATATGACGCCAGCAAGCGATTTCTCATTCCTCGGTCTGTTCCTTCAGGCCCACCCCGTCGTGAAATTCGTCATGATCGGGCTCATTCTCGCGTCCATCTGGTGCTGGTCCATCGTGATCGAGAAGACCATCGCCTTCCGCCGCGCGAAAAAACAGACCGAAGAATTCGAACGCGTGTTCTGGTCCGGCCAGTCGCTCGACGAGCTTTACCTCGCCATGCCGCAGAAGCCGACGAGCGCCATGGCGGCGCTGTTCCAGGCGGCGATGCGCGAGTGGCGCCGCTCCATCGACGGCACGGCGAAGCCGCTGCCGGGCGTCCAGATGCGCATCGAGCGCGTCATGGAGGTGACGATAACGCGCGAGATGGAGCGGCTCGAAGCGCGACTTCTCTTCCTCGCGACCGTCGGCGCGGTGGCGCCCTTCATCGGGCTGTTCGGAACCGTCTGGGGCATCATGACGGCGTTCCAGGGCATCGCGGCCAGCAAGAACACGAATCTGGCCGTGGTCGCGCCGGGCATCGCGGAAGCTCTGTTCGCGACCGCGCTCGGCCTTCTCGCCGCCATTCCGGCCGTGATTTTCTACAACGCGTTCCAGCAATCGGCGTCGCGACTCGCTCAGCGGCTCGAAGGCTTCGCCGACGAATTTTCCGCGATAGTCTCGCGTCAGCTTGATCTGAAAACGTAAGCGCGCGGCGACGAGGGACCAGTCATGGGTATGTCATTGCAGGCGGGAGCGGGCGGTCCGTCCGGCGCGCGGCGGCGCCGGGGGCGGAAGCATCGTCCCATGGCCGAGATCAACGTGACGCCCTTCGTCGACGTGATGCTCGTGCTCCTGATCATCTTCATGGTTGCCGCGCCGCTTCTGACGGCCGGCGTGCCGGTGGACCTGCCGAAGAGCGAGGGCGCTGCGCTTCAGAGCGATGCCGAGCCGTTGACGCTCACCGTCGATCCGCAGGGCCGCATCTTCATTCAGGAGACGGAAATTCCGTTCGACGGGTTGCAGGCCAAGCTTCAGGCCATTACGGAAGCGCGCAAAGGCATGGACGAGGCGATCTACGTGCGTGGCGACAAGACCACGAACTACGGCGAGTTGATGCGCGTCATGGGACGAATCGCGGCGGCGGGCTACAAGAAGCTCTCGCTCGTGACGGAACTCGACGACAAACGCTGACGAGAGGACATCGTGCGGTACGGCCTTATCGGCTCCGTCATCTTGCATCTTTTGGTCTTCGGGCTGGTGATCTTCAACTTCGCCAGCAGCGGGGACAAGGATGTGCCACCGCCGGTCTCGGTTGAAATCATGTCGCCGAAGGACTTCAGCGAACGCCAGCAGGGCAAGGTCGAAGCGAAGGCGCAAACACCGGCGCCGCTCGCCGAACTGAAGGCGCCCGACACGCCCGCGACCGCGAAAAAGGAAGTCGAACAGAAACCATCGCAAAAGCCGACCGAAAAGGAAGCGCTCGCGCCGCCGCCTCCGAAGGCGGAGCCGACGCCCGCGCCTCAGCCGAAACCCGTGGAACAGGCGAAGGCGCAGCCCGCTCCCGCGCCTGAGAAGCCCGTCGAGAAGCCGAAGCCGGTGGTCAAGAAGGAGCCGCCGCCGAAGCCCAAGGCCGAGGTTGCGGCAAAGAGCGAGGATCGACCGAAGCCCGCCGCCGAGAAGCAGCCCGAACGCAGTTTCGACCCGAATCATATCGCTTCCCTGATCAAGAAGGATCAGCCGGCGGAGCCGCGCCAGCAAACCTCGCGCTCGACCATGGACACGCAGCCCGCGAAGACATATTCCGACCGGCAGACGGCCGTTCTCAACCGCGATCCGAACGCCGGCGCTCCATCGGGAAATTTCGAGCCGGGCAAGCCGTGGCGTCCCGCAAGTTCGCTTCAGGATCAGGCAATGGGCGTGCCGCAGGCGCAGGGCTCGATGAATGCGGGCAGTTGCGCCGACCTCGTGCAAAGCCGTATCGAACAGAATTGGGATCTGCCGCTCGGCGCGGCGCAGGGAGAAATGGGCCTCGTGCGCCTCCACATCGAGCTGAACCGCGACGGCACCCTGATCCGGCCTCCCATGGTCATGGACGCGCCGACATCGCCCACCGGACAGGCCATGGCCGACGCCGCCATTCGCGCGGCCATGCGCGGCGCCCCGTACTCCATCCCGCCCGCGCAGTATGAGCGCTGCCGCGACATGGTTCTTCGTTTCAATCCCCGCGACATGTATGGCGGCTGATATGATTTCCCGCAGATTGACGACATTTCTCGCAGCCTTCCTTGCGGCTGCCACGCTGGCGCCCTCATTCGCCTCCGCTCAGGTGGAGGTCGAAATCCGCCGTGGGCAGGTGCGCGCCATCCCGATCGCAGTGGCCGACTTCACGGGCGACCCGATCGCGGCGGAGACCGCGCAGGTCGTGACCGCCGATCTTCAGCGCTCCGGCCTGTTCCGTCCCGTTCCGAACTCCGCCTTCATCGAGCGGGGCGCGAATGTCGATACGCCCCCGCGCTTTCAGGACTGGAAAGTTCTCAACATCCAGGCGCTGGTCGTCGGCCGCGTCACCGATACCGGCGACGGGCGTCTCAGGGGCGAATACCGGCTCTGGGACGTGGTAACGGGCCGCCACATCGCGGGCGAACAGTTCTTCATTCCCCGCAACACCTCGCGCCGCCTCGCGCATATCATTGCCGACGCGGTTTACGAACGCCTCACGGGCGAGCGCGGCTATTTCGACAGCCGCGTCGTCTTCGTGGACGAATCCGGCCCCAAGAACCAGCGGGTGAAGCGCCTCGCGATCATGGATCAGGACGGCGCGAACCTCCGTCTTCTGACGCAGGGCCGCGAACTGGTGCTGACACCGCGTTTCCATCCACTCTCCCAGGAGATCACCTACACCGCCTATCGCAACGGCGAGCCGCGCGTCATGCTGCGCAACATCATGACCGGGCAGGAAGAGGTGCTGGGCGATTTTCCGAACATGTCGTTCGCCCCGCGCTTCTCGCCGCAGGGCGACCGCCTCGTCATGAGCCTTCAGGAAGACAGCAACTCCGCGATCTTCGAGATGGATCTGCGCTCGCGCCGCCTCGCGCGGTTGACGCAAAGCTCCGCCATAGACACTGCCCCCTGCTACTCGCCGGACGGCCGCCAGATCGTGTTCGAGTCCGACCGCGACGGGAAGCAGCAGCTTTACGTGATGAACGCGGATGGCTCGGGTCAGCGCCGCCTCTCGTTCGGCGAGGGAAGCTACTCGACGCCGGTCTGGTCGCCGCGCGGGGATCTGATCGCGTTCACGAAGCGCGTGCCCGGCGGCTTCGCCATCGGCGTCGTGCGTCCTGACGGTTCGGGCGAGCGCCTCCTCACGGAGGGATACCATAATGAGGGGCCGACATGGTCGCCAAACGGCCGCGTTATCCTGTTCTTCCGCGAAAGCGGCGGGGCGAACGGCGGCGCGAAGCTCTACAGCATCGACCTGACCGGGTATAATGAACGGCAGGTGCAGACGCCGTCCTTTGCATCCGATCCGGCCTGGTCCGCGCTTCTGAAATGAGGCCAGCTTCTGAAGCGATCATGCTCGACTCTGCCCTGGCCGGATAACGGCACGCTCAGAATTTCCTGCATTTTGTATCGAATTTTGTTGCAGGCCACAAAACGGCCCGAGAAACGGTTTGTTTGGTAAGCATTCCGTTACGATTTCGCGGGCAAACTCGCGCTCAAGTTGTGCCGCGATTGGAGGAAAGTCTAAATGCGACCGCGTCTCGGTTCCCTGTTTGCCGTCCTTTTCATGATCGCTGCCGCAGTCTCTCTATCCGGCTGCGACAAGAACGCTCCCGGTGCGGGGCTCGGGCTCGGCGCTGGTGGCGGAAATTATCCGCCGGGCAGCAAGCAGGAGTTCAATGGCAAGATCGGTGACACGGTGCGCTATCTCACCGACAGCTCGGAACTCACGCCGGAAGGCCAGCAGATCCTGAACGCTCAGGCCGTGTGGCTCCGGCAGTACACAAATTACCCGATCACCATCGAAGGGCATGCCGATGAGCGCGGCACCCGCGAATATAACATCGCACTCGGCGCCCGCCGCGCCGAGACGACGAAGAACTTCCTTGTTGCCCAAGGCATCAGCCCTCAGCGCATCCGCACCATTTCCTATGGCAAGGAGCGGCCGGTTGCCGTTTGCGATGACATCTCGTGCTGGTCTCAGAACAGGCGCACGGTCACGGTGCTCGAAGGAGGCGGCTCGGTGGCGTCCTATTGACCGCCGCCTCAAATCCGCTCGAAAAGGCGCCCGCAGCGCCTTTTTGCGCTCCGCCCTGGCTGCAAGGCGCTCAGTTCATTAAAAAATACTTAACTCAAAGCGGTTGACAGCCCGCCCGCGCACCGTCAGAGAAGACTGCAAATCGCCTGCCGCGAACCAGCGAGAGCGCCATCATGAGACGCATTGTTGCTGCATCCGTTCTCTCTCTTGCCTTAGCCGCATCCTTCGCAGACGCCGACGCGCAAGCGAACGATAACACGGCGCAGCGCGTCGATCGGCTTGAGGAACAGATCAGCAACCTGCAAAGCGTCGTCACGGCTGTCGAGTCGCTCGCGAAAAGCGGCGGCGGCGGATATGGCGCGACGGCTGGCGGCGGGGCAACCGCAGCCGATCTGAACCGCCTTTCCGCTCAGATTGCGGATCTTGCGCAGCGCGTCCAGCGTCTCGAAGCGCGGCTTGCGTCGGCTTCGCCGGGCACAGACCCGGCCCAGCCAAAAGGCGAGGCAGCTTTCAATACCTTCACGCCAGCCGCAGGTTTCGAAGCGAAGGAGCCGTTGAAGCCCCTCGGCGAACCGACCGCCGCGCCCGATCGATACGGCGCGTCGCAGCCTTCGCAACCGGCCGATGCCTTTCCGCGACGCCAGACCGCCAATGCAGGACAGGCGGCCTCCCCTGTCGCGCCACGCACGGGGACGGACGCCACCCCCGCCGCGTTGCCTGCTTCTGGCGGTGCGCGGGCGTTGTTCGATCAGGGCACCGGCGCCCTCAACCGGCGGGAATATTCGGCGGCCGAGACCTACTTCCAGCAGGTGGTCGATCAGTATCCGAACGATCCGGTTGCCGGACCTGCCTATTACTGGCTAGGCGAAACCGCCTTCGTCAGCGGCGAATACCGGACGGCGGCCGACCGCTTTCTGAAAACATTCACGTCCTATCCCAATACCGAGCGGGCGCCGGAAGCGCTCCTCAAGCTGGCTATTTCGCTTCGCAGGCTTGGCGAGAAAGCCGCCGCGTGCGACTCCTTCGCCGAATTGCAGCGGCGTTATCCGCAGGGCCCGAAAGCCGTGCTGCAACGCGCGGAAGTCGAGAAGAAGCGAGCCGAATGCAGCTAGCGGGCCATCGCCGACTTGTCTTCGACGCGCACAACCCCACGTGCTTGGAATCTCTTGATTTGTCCATATAATTCAATTCAATCAGTTTGCTAATGGAATGCGCGCCCGTGCCGCGCATCTTCAGTTGGTCACGGCTCGACGACGGGATTAAATGGTCCCGTGCCGGTGGCCCTGTCCGGCACCTCATGCATCCTGTTGCATGCAATGACAGGCGGACGGCGCGATCAGGAAACGACGCAAGGTGCCGACGATTATAAGCGATAGCGAAATCCTGAAGGCCTTCGCCTGCGTCGAGGCATCGCCCGCGCTCGTTCTTGCGGTTTCCGGCGGTCCCGACAGCATGGCGCTGATGCATCTCGCGCGCCGCTGGGCGACCCTTGCGAACCGGAGCCCCGCCACCATCACCGTCGCGACCGTCGATCATGGGTTACGTCCCGAAAGCGCGGAAGAAACGACGTTCGTCGGGACTCACGCCCGCGCGCTCGGCTTCGCCCACGTCACGCTCGTCTGGAGCGGCGAGAAGCCATCCGCCGGTCTTCAGGCGGAAGCACGGCGCGCGCGATACGCCCTCCTCACGGCACAGGCGCGGGCCAGCGGAGCCAGCCTCCTCACCGCACACACCCGAGACGATCAGGCGGAGACGCTCATCATGCGGCTCGCGCGCGGCAGTGGTGTCGACGGGTTAGCCGCCATCGCCGTCGTATCGGCACGGGAAGGGGTGCGTCTCGCCCGCCCGCTCCTCGGATTTTCGAAGACGCGGCTTACCGCGTATCTTCGCGCGGCGGGCGTGCCGTTCGTCCGCGATCCCAGCAATGAGAATACCGCCTTCGAGCGCGTACGACTTCGCATCGCCATGAAGGCGCTGGCGAATGCCGGCGTATCGAAAGCCGCTCTCGCGCTCAGTGCCACCCGCCTCGGACGCGCCCGCGCAGCGCTCGACGAGGCCGCGGAGCGCTTCCTCGACGGGTTTCTGCGAGTGTCACCGCTTGCACATGGCGAGATCGACCGCGAAGCCTTCGACGCGCTGCCCGACGATATCGCGCTGCGCGTGCTGGCCCGCGTGTTTGGCCTGCTGGGCGGGCGGGCCGAGCCACCACGCATGATGCGCCTCGAACGTCTTCTCGAAAGCTTGCGGTCCGGGCAAAGCGAGGCGACGCTTGGGGGTGCGCTTCTGATTGCCCGCGCGGGACGCCTCTCTTTCTACCGCGAGCCTGGGCGCATGAAGCCGGAACCTCTTTTTCTCGAACCCCGTATCGCTTCTGTATGGGACGGGCGTTTTCTGCTTTCGGCCTCGACCGCTGAAGCCTGCGATGGGCAAATCCGTCCCCTCGGAGAGACAGGCTGGATGCTGTGGCGCAGGGAATGCAAGAGTTCCGGCCTGCCTGCCGAGGCAAACCGGCTCGCAGCTCTTTCCACGCCCGCCCTCTGGCGCGGCGGAAAGCTCGTCGCCGCTCTCATCCTCCAGCGAAAAGATCATCCATCGTTCATTCCATCCGTCACCGCCACGCTTTCGCCCTCCCTTGCACGGTTTTTAACCCGCTTGCCAAACACGACCTCAAGTGCGCTTGGCAAAGACACACCCATACCCTATCTTTGAAAGGCTTGGCCGCTCCGCCTCGCTTTGTGGCTTGAAGACTGAGGCCAGTCATCAAGTCGCGCCTTCACGCCGCGCAGGCGGCACCAGAGGAAACCAACGCCTCCATGAACTCGAATTTCCGCAATCTGGCGATCTGGGTCATCATCGCGCTGCTTCTCGTGGCGCTTTTCAATCTGGTTCAGAACAATCCGCGCAGTACGCGCGCGAATGAGATGAACTATTCCCAGTTCCTGAACGACGTCGAGAACAAGAACGTGCGGTCCGTAACGCTGGCCGGCAACCAGATTGCCGGTACGCTAAACAGCGGCCAGACCTTTGTCACGATCGCTCCGAACGATCCTCAACTCGTCGACCGTCTCTACTCGAAGGGCGTGGCGATCAACGTGAAGCCTGCAACGGAAGACGTGCCGTCGCTTCTCGGTGTGCTTTTGAACTGGTTCCCGATGCTGCTCCTTATTGCGGTGTGGGTCTTCTTCATGCGCCAGATGCAGTCGGGCGGGGGCCGCGCGCTTGGGTTCGGAAAATCCAAGGCGAAGCTTCTCACGGAGAAGCAGGGGCGAGTGACCTTCGACGACGTGGCGGGTGTCGACGAGGCGAAGGAAGAGCTTGAAGAGATTGTGGAGTTCCTTCGCGATCCGCAGAAATTCCAGAGGCTCGGCGGCCGCATTCCGCGTGGCGCGCTGCTCGTCGGCCCTCCCGGCACCGGCAAGACGCTGCTCGCGCGCGCCATCGCCGGCGAGGCGAATGTGCCCTTCTTCACGATTTCGGGCTCGGACTTTGTTGAAATGTTCGTCGGCGTCGGCGCGAGCCGCGTGCGCGACATGTTCGACCAGGCAAAGAAGAACGCGCCTTGCATCATCTTCATCGACGAAATCGACGCGGTCGGCCGCCATCGCGGCGCGGGCCTCGGTGGTGGAAACGACGAACGCGAGCAGACGCTGAACCAGCTTCTGGTGGAGATGGACGGGTTCGAGGCGAACGAGGGCATCATTCTCGTGGCAGCCACGAACCGACCGGATGTGCTCGACCCCGCGTTGCTGCGTCCGGGCCGTTTCGACCGTCAGGTCGTCGTGGCTGCGCCCGATATCGTTGGACGCGAGAAAGTTCTGAAGGTGCATGTGCGCAAGGTTCCGCTGGCTCCCGACGTCGACCTCAAGGTCATTGCGCGCGGAACGCCGGGCTTTTCGGGCGCGGACCTGGCCAACCTCGTCAACGAAGCCGCGCTGCTCGCGGCGCGCCGTTCCAAGCGCGTCGTCACCCAGCACGAGTTCGAGGACGCCAAGGATCGCGTGATGATGGGCGCCGAGCGCCGCTCCATGGCCATGACCGAGGATGAAAAGCGCCTTACCGCCTATCACGAAGCGGGGCATGCGCTTGTGTCGATCTTCGCCGCCGGCAACGATCCGCTCCACAAGGTCACGATCATTCCGCGAGGCCGCGCGCTGGGCGTTACGTTCAACCTGCCGGAACGAGACCGCTACAGCATGAAGAAGCACGAGATGGATGCCTATCTTGCGATGGTCTTCGGCGGACGCATCGCGGAGGAACTGATCTTCGGTCCGGAGAACGTGACGACGGGCGCGACGAACGACATCAAGCAGGCCACCAACATGGCGCGTGCGATGGTGACGGAATACGGCATGAGCGACAAGCTGGGCCGCATCCGCTATCGGGACAACCAGGAAGAAGTGTTTCTCGGACATTCCGTGGCGCGCTCGCAGAACATGTCGCAGGAGACGGCGCAGCTCATCGATTCCGAGATCCGCCGCCTCATCGACGAAGGCGAGCACCGTGCTCGCGCCATTCTGACCGAGCACCTCGAAGACCTGCACACGCTGGCCAAAGGGCTGCTCGAATATGAGACGCTTTCGGGTCAGGAAGTGCGCGATCTTCTCAATGGCAAGCCGCCCGTTCGCGAGTTCACCATGAAGGAAGATCAGCCGAAACGTCGCTCGGCGGTTCCGACGACTGGCGGGCGCGCGCCTCGCAAGGACGATCTCGGCGGCATGGAGCCTCAGCCATCGACGTAATAAAAGCGGCAATGGTTCGATCGTTGCCGCGAAGAAGATCAACTGAATACCTGCTGAGATGGCCGCCTTCGGGCGGCCATTTTGCTTTTGGCGCGCCGCGCGCTGCTATAAGCTCAAGTAAAGGTTCATGGTTCAGGTAAGCGGTTCGATGGTATGGGCGGTTTTCCGCAATCGCGGTCTGAAGGCCAAGGCGGTAAGGCTGATCGGCCTGACGATAGCGTTGCCGACCGTAGCGCCCGCAAGTGCCGTGACCGCCGCGGCTACGGCCACACCTTATGCAGATCAGCGCTCGGAAGTTTCGGCTTCCGCGCAGGCGACAGAAGCGGACGCCGCAACGAACCGGAAAAGAGAGGCGAAAATGCCAAAGACATTCGACGTTCAACCCGTGCTCGCGCGCGCCGAAGCGGATTTCGACAACGCTGTCGCGCGCTATGTCGATTTCCTGCGCATCCCGTCGATCTCGACCGATCCGGCCTACGCGAAGGACGTAAGACGCGCGGGCGAGTGGCTCGCCGCAGAGTTCCTTGCGCTCGGCTTTGAGGCGACGCTGCACGATACCCCCGGGCATCCGATCCTCGTCGCGCATCACGCGGCCGCGAGCGCGGACGCGCCGCACCTCCTTTATTACGGACATTACGACGTGCAGCCCGTCGAACCGCTGGAAGAGTGGACATCGCCGCCCTTCGAGCCCGCCATCGTCGACGGTCCGCACGGCAAGCGCGTGGTCGCTCGCGGCGCGGTGGACGACAAGGGACAGGTGGTGACCATCCTCGAAGCGCTGCGGGCCTGGAAGACCGTGCATGGCGCTCTTCCCGCCGAGGTTACGGTGCTGCTCGAAGGCGAGGAGGAAAGCGGCAGCGTGTCGCTTCCGGCCTTCCTCGCCGCGCATGCCGACACGCTTCGCCGCGCCGACGCCGTGCTCATCAGCGACACGAACGCGTGGGACATCGACACGCCCGCCATCACCTACCGTCTGCGCGGGAATGTGTATGTCGAGATCACGCTTCAGGGGCCGTCACACGATCTGCATTCCGGGCTGTATGGCGGCGCGGTGGTCAACCCGATCAACGCGCTGACCGAAGTGCTCGGCCAGCTTCACGACGCAAACGGCCGCGTGCAGATCGAAGGCTTTTACGACGGCGTGGCGGAGCTTTCCGAGGCTGAGCGCCGCGAATGGGCCTCCCTCCCGTTCGACGAGAAGGGCTTCCTCGGCGAAATCGGCCTCACGCAGTCGACCGGCGAAGCAGGCTTCACGCTTCTCGAACGCATCTGGGCGCGCCCGACCGCCGACATCAACGGCATCTGGGGCGGATACATCGGCGAAGGCTCGAAAACGGTGATCGCCGCGCGCGCCTCCGCCAAGGTCAGCTTCCGCACCGTGCCGAACCAGAACCCGCAGAAGATCGTCGACGGTCTGAAGGCGTTCCTCGACGCCCGCACCCCGCCCGATGCGAAATGGACCATTCGTCAGTTCGGCGCGTCGGAAGGCATCCTCGTGCCGACAGAGGGGCCCTACATGCAGGCTGCCCGCGACGGGCTTCAGGATGTTTTCGGCAAGCCCGCGGCGATGGTCGGCGGCGGCGGGTCGATCCCGGTGGTGGGACTCCTGCAAAAGGGGCTCGGCCTCGATTCGATCCTCGTCGGTTTCGGCCTGTCGGACGACCGCATTCACAGCCCGAACGAGAAATTCGAGCTGAAATGCCTGAAGAACGGCATTCTCAGTCACGCCGCGATCCTCGGCCGCGCGGCGGAGATCGGGAAGAAGCAAAAGTAAGTCCGAAAGCGGCGTGCGTCGCGCTCGCAAGAAAAAGACGCCGTCGCCATGTCCGCATGGAGCGGCGTTACAGGTTCCGCCGGCCAAGCGGCCCGGGCGATCGAATCCCGCAAGACCGCCCCGGCAGCGCGGCCGGTTGTATCCGCACCCCGGACCTCTTTCTTTCCGTGTGAAGCGCGTGGAAGCCGCTGAGCACATCCGCTGATTTCGCTTGAAACTTGGCGCGGGCCTCACCAAGGTTCCTTGCTCGCCGTGCAGGCGAAAAGGAAAAGTCGAGACATGACCCGGACAGGCCAGCAATTCATCATCGTGGGCGAGCGGACGAACGTCACGGGCTCCGCCAAATTCCGCAAGCTCATCGAGGCCGGCGATTACGACGCGGCC
Source organism: Rhodomicrobium sp. (assembly GCF_047605405.1). Taxonomy (NCBI): domain Bacteria; kingdom Pseudomonadati; phylum Pseudomonadota; class Alphaproteobacteria; order Hyphomicrobiales; family Hyphomicrobiaceae; genus Rhodomicrobium; species Rhodomicrobium sp. The sequence continues at coordinate 44,402 of NZ_JASGFR010000008.1, forward strand.
CTTTCGGTTGCGCGCGAGCAGGTGGAAAGCGGCGCGAATGTCCTCGACGTGAACATGGACGAGGGGCTTCTCGACAGCGAGAAGGCGATGACGACCTTCCTTCATCTCATCGCGTCGGAGCCCGACATCAGCCGCGTGCCGGTGATGATCGACTCGTCGAAGTGGTCCGTGATCGAGGCCGGGCTGAAATGCGTACAGGGAAAGGCCATCGTCAACTCGATCAGCCTGAAGGAGGGCGAGGAAGCGTTCCTCGACCATGCCAGGAAGATCATGCGTTACGGCGCGGCCGCCGTGGTGATGGCGTTCGACGAGGTCGGGCAAGCCGACACCGAGGAGCGCAAGGTTTCGATCTGCCGCCGTGCGTTCAACTTGCTCACCGCGAAGATCGGTTTCGCGCCTGAAGACATCATCTTCGACCCCAACGTGTTCGCTGTCGGAACCGGCATCGAGGACCACAACAATTACGGCGTCGACTTCATCGAGGCGACGCGGCGCATCCGGCAGGAAATGCCGCTTTGCCACGTTTCGGGCGGCGTCTCGAACCTGTCCTTCTCCTTCCGTGGCAACGAGCCGGTGCGGCAGGCGATGCACACGGTGTTCCTGTATCACGCCATCAAGGCGGGCATGGACATGGGCATCGTGAATGCGGGACAACTCGGCGTCTATGACGACCTCAACCCCGAGCTTCGCGAACTGGCCGAAGACGTGGTGCTGAACCGCCGCGCCGACGCCACCGACCGGCTGCTCGAAGCGGCCGACCGCTTCAAGGGCGGTGGCTCGAAGAAGGCGGCGCCGGACCTTTCGTGGCGCGAGCGGCCCGTGGCGGATCGGCTGAAGCATGCGCTCATCCACGGCATCACCGACTATATCGACGCCGACACCGAAGAAGCCCGCGCCTCGCTCGGCCGCCCCATCAACGTCATCGAAGGCCCGCTGATGGACGGCATGAACGCCGTCGGCGATCTCTTCGGCGCGGGCAAGATGTTCCTGCCGCAGGTGGTGAAGTCGGCGCGCGTGATGAAGAAGGCTGTCGCCTGGCTCATGCCGTTCATGGAGGAAGAGAAGGCGGCGGGCGGTGGAGAAGCGCAAGCCGCAGGCCGCATCATCATGGCGACGGTCAAGGGCGACGTTCACGACATCGGCAAGAACATCGTCGGCGTCGTTCTCCAGTGCAACAATTACGAGGTGATCGACCTCGGCGTGATGGTGCCCCCACAGCAGATCCTCGACGCCGCGCGCGAGCACAAGGCGGATGTGATCGGTCTTTCCGGCCTCATCACGCCGAGCCTCGACGAGATGGTGTTCGTTGCCTCCGAGATGGAGCGGCAGGGCTTCGAGGTACCGCTTCTGATCGGCGGGGCGACGACGAGCCAGGTGCATACCGCCGTCAAGATCGCGCCGACCTACGCGCGCGGACAAGCGGTCTATGTCACGGATGCGAGCCGCGCCGTCGGCGTCGTGTCGAGCCTGCTCGGCGGCGAGCGCGAAACCTATATCGGGAATATTCGCGAAACCTATAGCAAGGTTGCGCTCGCCCACGAGCGCGGCCGCGCGGCGAAATCGCGCCTCACCTTGGAGCAGGCGCGCGCCAATCGCTTCGATCCGGGCTGGCAGGGCTATGTGCCGCCGAAGCCGACGTTCATCGGAGCCCGCGCGCTCGAAAACTACGACCTCGCGACGCTTGTGCCCTATATCGACTGGACGCCGTTCTTCTCGGCCTGGGAGATGAAGGGCACATATCCGGGCATCCTCACTGACGACAAATATGGCGAAGCCGCGTCATCGCTTTGGCGCGACGCGCAGGCGATGCTGGCGCAGATCGTGGAAGAACGCTGGTTCCGCGCGAACGCGGTTTACGGCTTCTGGCCCGCGAACGCGCTCGAAGACGACGACATCGCCATCTATGCCGACGACAGCCGCACCGAAACGATTGCCAACTTCCGCACGCTCCGCCAGCAGATCGCGCGCGACAGCGGCCGCGCCAACATCGCGCTCTCCGACTTCGTCGCACCGGAGGCGACCAACGTCGCCGACTATATCGGCGGCTTCGCGGTGACGGCGGGCATCGGCGAGGACGTCATCGCGGAGCGCTTCTCGCGCGCGAACGACGACTATTCCCGCATTCTCGTGAAGGCGCTCGCCGACAGGCTGGCCGAAGCCTTCGCCGAGCATCTTCACGCGCGTGTGCGCCGCGAGTTCTGGGGCTATGCCGCCGACGAGGCGCTCGCGCCCCATGAGCTTCTGGCCGAAACCTATCGCGGCATCCGGCCCGCGCCCGGCTATCCCGCGCAACCCGACCACACCGAGAAGACGACGCTGTTCGATCTCCTCGACGCGACGCGTGCGACGGGCATCGCGCTGACCGAGAGCTTTGCCATGACGCCGCCCGCTTCGGTGTCCGGTCTCTATTTCTCGCATCCCGACAGCTATTACTTCGGCGTCGGCAAGATCGAGCGCGACCAGGTGGAAGACTACGCGCGGCGCAAGGGATGGACGCTCGCCGAGGCAGAGCGCTGGCTCGCGCCCATCCTGAATTACGAGCCGGGGCGGAATACGCTGACGGTCGAGGCGGCTTGAGGGCGCCTCCCCCCGTCATCAATCCGTACGAATAAGCCCTGTCAATGCCGCGATCGCAAAGACGCTCGCAAGACCGCCGAATACCGTCTCAAAAAGCACGACGATCTGGGTGGTGCTTGCCGGAAGGACAATTTTGCCGAATGTGGGGACTGTTATCTCCACTTCCTTCTACATCGGAACCCAACTCTTTTCCTTGAAAACATCGAGAAAAGGCAAAAGAATTTTTAGCGAATAGATCATGGGATCGAAGCGTGGGTGTTCCGGCAATTTTTCTTCAAGGCATGCCGTCCATCTGCGAGCGGTTGTCTGGTCGCCAACCAGAGACTTGACTTGCGTTATATTATCTTCCGGTGAGACGACACGGCAGCTGTGCAATGTTTCGTCGAGCAAGACCTGCGAATCGCTTGGTGCGAATACGCCCTGTTTCTCGGCATGATTATAGTAGAAGGCGAATATTATTGCGACAAGGAGCATCCGGCCAACTACTTTGCGCGGTCTGTATCCGTGGTCGATAAAAAAGCCTTTTATTAAGTAGAGAATTGCCACCAGAGGAATGCGATGGGGCGCTTCCCGCCATTGCGAGAGAGCGCGCTTGAAAAAATATCTCTCGCGCGCGATGCCAACGCGGCCAGCCTCCAGCCGATGGCCCATGTTCCGGAGCACCGTCATCAGTTGCTCGAAAGGCTGCGGACGAAAATCTCGCCCAAGATGAGCAGTCGGCTGATATTTCAGCCATCTGATGCGGTCTTTTGCAGTGATGTCCTTCCCAGCAAAGCGCTCGTACTCTAGGCCATCCAGGTAGATGACGTTGTGAAGATTCTTCCGGTTGGTTGGTTTTGGCCAGGCCGCCTTACTATCTGCTATAATGCGGATGTTTGCGCCCTTGAGATCCAGTGAACCGTAGATAACAGCAGGCGTATTATAGGAGCTGTCAGTTGAAGCGACGTTGGCTTCCTCGCTCGCTGGCGCGAGGAACAAGCAACCTCCGATGCGTGCGTTCACGAATGAAAGCGCGTCACGTGTTACGTTACCAAGCAACTTTTGAATATTTGGCTTTGGGTCGTACGGAACTGAAAACTGCCCACCGGCACAGTTCACATTGCCACTTATGCTCGCGCCATTGAACTCGACCTTGCCTGAGCTTCGCAATCCACGTCCGATGTAGACATTCCCACCCACTCTTATACGTGTGAAGCGGAGTGTAATCGGGTCGATTTCCGAGGGAGTTTCAAAAGTCCCGCCGCGGCAGTCGACGTCGCCTCCGATCTCAGCGCCCGTAAAGGAAAGTTCGCCATGCGCGACTGTTTCCCTGAGATTCAAGGTGCCGCTAATCCGCGCGCGATAGGCACTCAAAGCTCGCACAGGTACTTCCCAAGGAGCACTCGGGTTAACTTGCTTCGACGTGGAGGCGGAAAGATAAGCGTGCGAGCAATCGAAAATCCCCTCTATGATGGAATCGTCGATAAATATCGTGCCGTTTGCACTGAAGCCTCCGTTGAACTCAAGTTTACCGCCGATCGAAGGCGTAATCAGGTTGACCGATGTATCGTCGCGATTCAGGCCAAGTCTTGTTCCCGTGCAAGACAGGGTGCCAGTGATTTCCGCGCCGAAGAGTTCGAGGCTCTCGGCGATATTGCATCTTCTAATGAAAAGATCGCCATCGATCCGTGTGCTGTTGCCGCATAGGCTCGCGACCGTCACATTTTCAAGGACGATGGAGCGGGTCTCTGCATCCCCGAAGGACAAACGCTCAGAGATATAGCAATGCGTAAGATGGAGCGGGCGAAGTTTAGTGACGCCGTCGAGGATAACGGCACCATCGATATAGGCACCGCGGATTTCCAGCTTCCCTTCAAAGAGATCTTTGTCTAGCAGGACATTGAGGAGCACACAGGCGCGTATCGTGTTTTCCGGGGTGGATACGTCAGGCTTCGTCTCGCCAAGGACGCAATGTTCTCTCTTCCGCGCACATTCGAGTAGCTTTGCTTCAGCATGGTAAAATCAGCTTCTTCATAAAAACTCATGCTCTATCCCCACAATCAGAATGCCCTATGGGATGAATATAGGTAGTTTTGTTAACCACGCTTCGAGCCCAGAGGTGCGGCATGACGCAGCAGGCAATACCCTTCGGCCATTGGCCGTCCCCGATATCCGCCGAGGCGGTCGCGGCGGGCGCGCTTCGTTTCGGGCGCGTCGAAGCGCACGGCGGCGCCGTCTACTGGAGCGAAAGCCGTCCCGCCGAGAGGGGGCGCTCGCCCGTGCTGCGCTGGACGCCGGCGGGCGGCATCACCGAGCTTCTGCCCGCGCCATGGTCGGCCCGGTCGCGGGTGCATGAATATGGCGGCGGCGAGTTTACCGTGGCGGGTGGCGCGCTCTATTTCGTCAATGACGCCGATCAGGATCTTTACGCGGCTCGACTGACGGCGGCAGGGGCCGATGCGCCGCCGCGCCGCCTCACCGAACTGCCGGACACGCGCTTCGCCGACATGACGCTCGACGCAGGCCGCAATCGCCTCGTCGCGGTGGGGGAAACGCATCGCGGGAGCCAGACGCACGACGGCGTCGAACCCGCCAACGCGCTGTGGTCGATCCCGCTCGATGGAAGCGGGCCTCGCGTCCTCGTCGAAGGACATGACTTCTACGCGAGCCCACGCATCAGCCCCGACGGCTCGCTTCTGGCTTATCTCGCCTGGAACCTGCCCCACATGCCGTGGGACGCGGCAGAACTGTTCGTCGGGCATCTCGCCCCAGATGGCACGCTATCCGGCGTGGTGAAGGTGGCGGGCGGCGGCGGCACGGCCTGCTTCCAGCCGGAATGGACGGGCGAAGCGCTGCTCTTCGTTTGGGATGCTGACGGCACGGGCAACCTGTGGCGCTGGATGGAGGCGGCCGCGCCGGTGCAGATCACGCGGCTCGACGGAGATCTGTCCTTGCCGCTGTGGGTGTTCAATCAGGCGAGCTTTGCGCTTTCGGGCGACGGCAAGGCGCGGCTGTCGTTTGTCGACAAGGGCGAGACGCACGCGGCGCTGTTCGACCTGGAAACGGGAGGACTGACACCGCTTGCTTCGCCTTTTACCGCTGTGAACGCCGTATCTGTCGACGACGGTCTCACGGCGCTGATCGGCATGGCTGACGACGAGGCGCTTTGCATCGCGGTAGAGGCGGAAGAAGGCGGCGCACCGCACATTATCCGGCGCGGTTCCGCGCTCGCGATCATCCCCGGCTTCATCGCCCCACCGCAGCGCCTCGAAATTCCGAGCCCCTCCGGCCCCGTCTACGGCCTTTATTACCCGCCTGCCAACCCTGATGCGCGCGGTCCCGAGGGCGCGGCCCCGCCGCTCATCGTCAACCTGCACGGTGGACCGACCAGCGCCGCGCCGCGCGGGCTGAAGGCCAGGACGCTGTTCTTCACCTCGCGCGGGTTCGGCTGGCTGGATCTCGACTATTCGGGGAGCGTCGGCTATGGCCGCGCCTATCGCGACCGGCTCAATGGCGCGTGGGGTGTGGCCGACGTCGCGGATACGGTGGCGGCGGCGGAATACGCGGCGGCGAGCGGGCTGGCCGATCCCCGCGCGATCTTCGTAACGGGCGGCAGCGCGGGCGGCTTCACGGCGCTGATGGCGATTGCAACGTCGAACGTCTTTCGCGGCGCGGCGAGTTACTACGGCGTGGCCGACCTTATCGGCTTGCAGAAGACGACGCACAAGTTCGAGCAGGGATATCTCGAAACGCTGCTCGGTGCGACGGTGGAAGCCGACCCGCAGCTCTACCGCGCGCGGTCTGCGCTCACGCATGTCGACGCGATCAAGACGCCTCTCATCCTGTTTCAGGGCACGGAAGACAAGGTGGTGCCGAAGGCACAGTCGCTCGCCATCGCCGACGCGCTGCGGGCAAAGGGCGTCCGCGTCGCATATCACGAATTCGAGGGCGAGGGGCACGGCTTCCGGCGTGCAGAGACAATCCGCGAATGCCTCGACCTTGAACTGACCTTCTATTGCAGCTTGCTGACAGGCTGAGCGAAATCGCGTTTTCGGCGGGCGGAAACCGCTGGCCATCACCATTTATCGTCGATGGCATCGGCAAGAGACGAACGCGATGGATGCGCCTCGCCATCGGGCGCCGATGAAGCGCGACCTGAAAGCTTCAGCTTGAGCAGCCTTGGCACCGGCTGGCGCCGGCAACGTTTGCGATGAAGAGGCCATGAAAAGCCCGGCTGCCACCCGGGCCAACCCGCGCAGCAGATGCGCGAGACACAAAAAAAGCGACGCCCGAAGGCGCCGCTCTCTCATTCCGGAAGAAGCCGAAGCCTACTTCAGGGGCTCGTAGCCCGTGGAACCGAAGTGGTAGTTCAGGCCGACGCGGACCGTGTTGACGCCGAAGTCAAGATCCTTGTAGTTGCTGTTGCCGTCGAGTTCGAAGTTCAGGTACTGATATTCGATCTTGCCGGAGATATTCGGCGTGAACTTGTGCTCAAGACCACCGCCAACGACCCAGCCGGTTTCGGTCTCGTCTTTCGACCAACCGTTGCCCTTGACCTCAAAGCTGCCGTAAGCGAAACCGCCCGTGGCGTAGACGAGGCTGTTACCGAGGGCGTAACCAAGGCGACCACGAACGGTGCCGAAATAATCAAGGTTCGCTTCGTAGCTGTGCGCATCGTAACCGACGCCCGAACCCTGGATGTCGGCTTCAATACCGATCACGAGCGGGCTGGTGCCGAAAGCGCCCTGCCAGTTGTAGCCGATCTGACCGCCGCCGAAGCCGCCGTTGAAGTCGCCGTCGAACTTCGAGTCGGAATCGATATCGTCCCAGCCGTAGCCGCCGTTGATACCAGCGTAGAAGCCGGTCCAGGTCGCAACAGGAGCAACCACCGGGCCGTCCTTGTAACCGCCAGCCTGGCCGCGATAGAGGTCAGCCGAATTTGCAGAGGCAATAGCCACGACGCTGGCGAGCGTCAGGCCAGCGATGCCGGAAAGAAGTTTCATCTCAAGTTCCCCATCTAGTCTTCTGTGTTGTCAACGTATGAAAGCACACGTGACACCACCAGCCCTAGGCAGTGCCTGCGTTTCATTCGATAGGCGGATACTAGTCTCCGAGGCAGTGCGGCGCAACAAGCTACCGGCAAGGAGCCGGATGCTTGGCATGCCAAGCGTTTTTGCGCTGCGATAAAAAATATAACAATATTTTCAATTCGCTATCGATCCGTCTACGTTTAATTCGCGCATCGGTTTGGGTGGCATATAGGCAACAGGGGCGAGCAAAGCGCTCCTCAGGTTGAGGCCGGACGCACTCCAAATGCGAGAAAGGCGGTCATTTGCGCCACCTTTTGGTGTGTCCCGCGACTCAGACGAGCGCATCGGAAGCAAAAAATGGCCGTCTCGGTTTGCGCGCTCGAACACGACATTTCATCCCTTGCAATCCCTAGAGAAATCCGCCTTTTCCGGTCGCACGGCCCCGCCAAATAGATTATTCTCGCTCAAAATCGAGACGGAACGTCAGGCAGGGACGGGTTGATGGAACGGCGATATGCAGTGTGGGACGTGTTCACCAACTCGGCGCTATCGGGCAACCCGCTGGCCGTAGTCCTCGACTCGGGCGACCTCTCGGGCGAAGAGATGCAGGCCGTTGCGCGCGAGTTCAATCTCTCGGAAACCGTCTTCGTGTTGCCGCCTCGGCTGCCGGCCCATACCGCCTATGTGCGCATCTTCACCCCCGCCGCCGAACTTCCTTTTGCCGGTCATCCGACCGTCGGCGTGGCGATCCAGCTCGCCGACGACCGGATATCCGGGGCCGCGGCCGATTGCGATGCGCTCATCGTTCTGGAAGAAGAGATCGGAAGCATCCGGGTCGGTGTGGTCGGCAGACGGGGACGCGCGCCTTACGCGGAATTCGACGTGCCGAAATTGCCGGAGCTTTCCGGCGCGCCCGCCCATGACGACCGCATCGCGGCAGCGCTGGGTCTTGCTCCTGGCGAAATCGGCTTCGCCAATCACAAGCCGTCGCAATACGATGCGGGGACTCCATTCACCTTCGTCCCGGTGCGCGACCTCGAAGCGATCGGGCGCGCCCATATCGTGGCGCAGCATTGGGATGAAGCCTTCCACGGCTCGGGCGGCAAGGTTTACCTCTATTGCCGAGAGACCATTCAGCACAGCGCGGCATTTCATGCCCGCATGTTCTCGCCGTCATTGGGCGTGGCTGAAGACCCCGCGACCGGATCGGCGGCCGCAGCCTTCTCGGCGGTGATCCATCGTTTCGATATCCTGCCGGAGGGGACGTCCGAGTTCGCGATCGAACAAGGCATCGAGATGGGACGACCGAGCGAAATCAAGCTCGAAATCGAGATAGCGTCGCGCAAGCTCAAGCGCGTCCGCATCGGCGGGTTCGCCCGCCTCGTCATGCGCGGAAAGCTGTCCATATAGGCGCCAGCCTGGTTATCGGCCTGGCGGCATCGCTTGAATACGGACAATCTCTTCCAAACGCAGATCTAAAGCGTGGTGTCGCGTCTGACTAACGGCACGACGGCCTTGGCCGAACCGATGGTTGGAAGCCCGACTCCCGGGCACAAAAATAGCCGGGCGTGAACCCGGCTATTTTCGACTTGCCGCAACGGTACCTTTTAGGAAACCGCCGAAAGCTCTCGCAGTCCGTCGTCGTCCGACGCCGAAAACAGCAGCCGCACGTCCATATAACGGATGCGACCGGCGACTTTCGCCTTCTGAACGCCGAGATCGCTGAAGCGGCGTGTGAAGATCGGCAGGCCGAGCGGTTGCTTGCCCTTCGCCTCGCACCACTGGCAGTAGTCGTCGTAAAGCGCGAGCGCCGTCACGCTGGAGCCGTTCTCGCGGCCGACCCGTTCGTCGAAATAAAGCTCGACGTCCGTCTTGGGTTGAGCCGGTGTCAGATCCGCATCCTCATCGAAGGCCAGAGCGGGAAGGCGCTGTGTGGGCGCGAAGGCGGGCGCCGGCGCGACGACACGAACGGGTTCAGGCGCGGGCAGCCCCTTGACGTCGAATATCCGCCAATAGGAAAAGGCCGTGTAGAACCCGAGGCTTGCACCAAGCTCCACGAGAAGCGCGATCAGCACGGTCAACGCCGTCTGCACGTCTTCGGTCTTATACCCGGTAAGCCCCGCCAGCATCTGGCTCTGAGGATCGCTGGCTTTTGTCGCCGCCTCCGAAGTCAGGTCGCCGAGTTCCGTGCGCAATTGCGTAACTTTCGCGTCGAGCTTGTCGGCTTGCTCCGCAACCGCAAGCTCTGCCTTCAACTTGAAGTAGCTCTCGCAATAGGTCATGCTTTTCGTCGCGGTCGCATTCGCGCATTCGCCGCTCGATATCCAGCGGCCATTCTGCTTGAACGCCTCGATTTCACCCGCAACGGTACCGGACGGGCGGTGCTCGGGCAAGGCAGCCAGCGCGGTGCGCGCGCGTTCGAGATCGGACCGAAGATCCGCATGCGTCTCGACCTTCAGCACGCGCTGGCTCGTCGTGTCAGCGCGATTAAGCGCGGCAAAACCGAGCGATGACGAAAGCGAATAGGAAAAGCACACGACGAACAGCAGTGCGCCGCCAAGCGCCTGACTGTAACTGCGGTTGCGCAGCGCCGCGAAGATAAAGAACGGCAGCAGTGCCTTGAAGCAGTCGGCAGCAGCGCTCGCCCCGCCATAAAGCTGCGACTCGAACTCGGACTTGCCGAGCGTATATCCGAATTTCCAGTTCATTGCTGCGGAGACGATGAGAAGAATCGCCGCCGCCATAACGCCTGCTACACCGAGTACGTGTCTCATGCCTTGCCCCCATATGGGGCGCCGCTCCGCTGGCGGCGCCATTGCAAGGGGGCCAGCGAATTCTGTCGGTCTGACGTGATACAATATCCCGGGTGGCACGCCCCGCAAAGACGCGCCGACAAGACCCGGCAGAAGTCACATGTCCGTGTGCGCTCGCGCTGAGCCGGAACGAGACTCTCTCGTCAAGGCTGCGTTCCGCCGCTGGTCCGCAGTCTTTTCCGGCGCAAGATCAAGCGCTTATTAGGCCCCCGACATCAGCTTTAGTGATTCGTGAAGTGTTAAGCGAGGATTAATTTCGCTGCACAAGATCTGGTGGACATGTTGAAGCTCTGAACCTTTATGTTGATTTCCACACGCCGTTCACTGAATTTTGCCGAGAAGTAACAAAATAGGTTGCGATGTGCGGCGCCGCAACCGAAGATTAGATTTACCGTATCAGGATCGAATTCCCGGAGCCCTTGTTGACCCCGTAGCCGACTGGCAACTTGCGTCGAGGAGTTTATGGAATGCGCCCACTTGTCCTGCTCCTTTGCAGCGTGGCGGCGTTGATCGGGCTGCCGATGCTGGCGGATCAGTTCCGCGCGGGCCCTCCGAGAGCGCTCAGAACCGCAGACTTGTCGAAGTCGCCTGATAAAACGCGCGCCGCACCCCCGACATTGAAGAACGCTGCGGCGGAGCAGAGAGCGAATGAGCGTTCAGAACAACGCCCGGAGACGGCCTCCGCTCCGACCGGTCCGCTTCCTGTAAAATTGAGCGATGCGGCTGCTGTATTGCCGGTGCCGAACACGCGACCCGAACTGATCGAGGCGATCGGCAAGGAACTCTCGCGGCTTGGCCTTTATCAGGGGCCGATCTCGAAAGTTTGGACGAAAAACATGCGCACAGCTGTGCGGCGTTTCAACGGAGCGAAGGCACCCCAGCCGACATCAGCTCTTCTTTCTGCCTTGCAGGCCGTGAAGCGCGACGAGAAATCAGTCAATGCGCCTCCATCGCTCAACGCGCAAACGGTCGCGATCACGGTAGCGAAGATCGCCGACGCCCGCACGAGCGACGAGATCGCGACCGGGTCCCATCTCCGATCCGGCGGTTATCCTCCGTCTTCGGCAGGCATACGCTCTCATTCTGATCAGGCGACGCGCGGCCATGCGCTCGCACAGCGCGGCCGTTCGTCGAAAAGAGAACTGCGCGCGAGCGCAGCCAGAACGAAGCGTGCACCCATTCCGCGCGCTTCCCGGCCGGTGCCTAAAACGAAAAGCATGTTTGCGAATGCCAGCTTTTCCTGGCCCGGCTTGTAGACGCCTTTCGAGCTTTCATCAGGACAATCATCCGGTCGCGACGGCGCTTTGTTGCCCCGACGGCGCCTGACTGAAAAAATGCGCCGGAACACGGGGCGCATTCCACCGCGATCAGATGTCCAGCGCTTCAGGCTCGGCGAAGGCGGCGCGGTCCTGAATGAAACGGAAGCGCGCTTCCGGCTTGTTGCCCATCAGTTGCTCGACGACCTCAGCGGCCGCCGCCTCTTCAGACTTCGCATCGATGCCGGTCAGATCGCCATCGCGGCCCGCAATCTCGACGCGCAGCATCATGCGCTTCTTCCGGTCCATCGTCGTCTCTTTCAACTGGGCGGGCATCATCTCGCCGAGGCCCTTGAAGCGGCTGACTTCGAGCTTGCCGCGTCCATTGAAAAGGGTGCGCTTCAATTCCGCTAGGTGCGCATCGTCGCGTGCATAAGCCGTCTTGCCACCCTGGCTGATACGGTAAAGAGGGGGAACCGCGAGGAAAAGATGGCCGTTGCGGATCAGATCCGGCATCTGCCGATAGAAAAACGTAATCAGCAGCGACGCGATATGCGCGCCGTCGACATCGGCGTCGGTCATGATGATGACGCGGTCGTAACGAAGGTCGGCGTCGTTGTAGTGCTTGCCGGTTCCACAGCCGAGCGCGAGCGTCAGGTCCGAAAGAAGCTGGTTCTGGGCGAGCTTGTCGCGCGAGGCGCTGGCGACGTTCAGGATCTTGCCGCGTAACGGCAGGATGGCTTGAGTGGCGCGGTCGCGCGCCTGTTTCGCGGAACCGCCGGCCGAGTCGCCTTCGACGATGAAGATTTCGGTGTCGTCCTTCGCATTCTTCGAGCAGTCCGCGAGCTTGCCGGGCAACCTGAGCCTGCGCGTCGCCTTCTGCCGCTGCGTTTCCTTCTCGCGTTTCTTCCTGAGACGGTCTTCCGCGCGCTCGATGACGAACTCCAGAAGGCCGTTCGCCTGCTGGGGCGATGCGGTCAGCCAATGATCGAACGCATCCTTGACGGTGTTTTCGACAATGCGCGCGGCCTCTGCGGTAGACAGCCTGTCCTTCGTCTGCCCCTGAAATTCCGGCTCGCGGATGAAGACCGAAAGCATCGCGCCCGAGGCGACGAAAACGTCGTCCGCCGTGATTTGCGCGGCACGCTTGTTGTTCGTGAGTTCGCCATACGCACGCAGAGACTTCGTGAGCGCCGCCCGCAAGCCCTGCTCGTGCGTGCCGCCTTCGGGTGTCGGCACGGTGTTGCAATACGACTGCATGAAGCCGTCATCGTCTGCGATCCAGGCAATGGCCCACTCGACGCTGCCATGTCCGCCTTCCTTCTGAACGCGGCCCGAAAACACATCCTTCGTAACCGTGGTCAGCTTCTCGATGCGAGAGGACAGGAAGTCTCGCAGGCCGCCGGGGAAATGAAAGACGGCCTTCTCTGGAACATCCGCATCGCCCTTCAAAAGCTCCGGCGCGCAGCTCCAGCGGATTTCAACGCCGCCGAAGAGATAGGCCTTCGCGCGTGCCATCTTGAAAATACGGATGGGACGGAACGTGGACCGTTCCTTGAAGATCTCGGGGTCGGGGTGGAAACGGACAGTCGTGCCACGCCGGTTCCTCACAGCGCCGACTTCTTCCAGCTTCGAGGTCGGCAGGCCGCGCGCGAAGGTCTGGCGGTAAAGCTTGCCGTTTCGCGCGACCTCGACTTCGAGCTTCTCGGCAAGCGCGTTCACGACCGAGATGCCGACACCGTGCAGGCCGCCGCTTGTGGAATAAACCTTCGAGTTGAACTTTCCGCCCGAATGCAGCGTGGTCATGATGACTTCGAGCGCAGACTTGCCCGGATATTTCGGATGCGGGTCGATCGGGATGCCGCGCCCGTTATCCACGACCGAAAGCGTGCCATCGGCGTCGAGCGCTACCTCGATGAAGCTCGCATGCCCGGCCACGGCCTCGTCCATGGCGTTGTCGATCACCTCCGCGAAGAGGTGATGCATCGCCTTCTCATCGGTGCCGCCGATATACATGCCGGGGCGCCGACGCACCGGCTCCAGCCCTTCCAGCACCTCGATGTCGGCTGCGGTGTAGCTTTCGGCAGGCGCAACGCCACGCGCCACGCTCCCGGCCGCCCTCGGCTTTTCCGTCTCGCCGCCTTCGCCGAAAAGATCGCGTGTCGCCGCTGCGCTGTGCTTGGTCATCCTTCTCCCCTTCCGGCGCGCCGACAAAGCGCCGCGAATCCCAACCGGATGCGAGGATGGAAAGTTGCAAGCTGCGACCGATTTGGCAAGGGGCAGGCGCAAGCGACCGGGGGAAGTCGAGGACAAACGACAACCTCGGATGGCCCATTTTGGTCCTTAAGGGCGGATGAGGCTTCGCGCCCCCCCCCCGGCTTTCGGTACCGGGTGCCGTCGCATTTAATGTTTCTTAGCCATGTCGGCCATCTTCCCGATACGTCGGATACGCCGCCGTTGCACGGCGACGGTGACTTCCCCTATCAATCAGTATAGTCGCAGAACGCTTGCAGATGATGCCGAAAGAAACGGCACACCTGTTACACAGTCCGACAATAACGCTCTGCATCCCTTCCCCGTAAACACTGCTTCGTTTCAAGAGGTGACATGGGCACCGATCTCGAAATCTTGCGACCGCGGGGTCGCGGACGCCCCACTCTCTATAACACGGCTTACTGCGACCGGGTGCTGGAACTCGCAGCCGAGGGCTGCTGCAAGGCCGAAATCGCCGCCGCGCTCCATGTGAGCGTGAAGACGCTCACCGCCTGGACCAAGGCACATGAGGAGTTTCGCGACGCGATGACCCGGGCCAAGGAACTCGAATATGCATGGTGGCTCGCCGCCGGTCGCAAGGGCCAGTTCATGCGAACGTGGAACGCTGGCGGCTGGGCGCTTCAGATGCGAAACCGCTTCCGCAAGCGCTTCCGCGACAAGCTTCCGCCGCTGCGTGAGGAAAACCCGGAGGACAGCGTGAATGCCGAGCAACTTCGCGACGAAATGGAGCGCAAGCTTTCTCGCATCGCTGACGCCGGAGCGGCGAGCGGAATTCCTCTCGCAACTGACGCCAACGGAGCTGAAAAGCCTCCGGTTTGATTGGGCCTTCTGGGCAAGGCCCGAACAACGCGAGCCATCCGGCGACTGGCATACCTGGCTCATTCTCGCCGGGCGCGGTGCCGGCAAGACGCGCACCGGCGCCGAATGGGTGCGCGCATGCGTCTGCGGGCCGACGCCGCTCTCGGGCGGACGATATTCGCGCGTGGCACTGGTGGCCGAGACGGCAGCAGACGCGCGCGACGTGATCGTGGAAGGGCCGAGCGGCCTTCTTCCCATCCATCCGCGCGGCTTTCGCCCGAAATTCGAGCCGTCCAAGCGTCGGCTGACCTGGCCGAACGGCGCGGTCGCGATGCTCTACAATGCGACGGAGCCGGATCAGTTGCGCGGGCCTCAGCACGACGCGGCGTGGTGCGACGAACTCGCGAAGTGGCGTTATGCACGCGAAACCTGGGATATGTTGCAGTTCGGCCTCCGGCTCGGCCATGACCCCCGTCAGATTGTGACCACGACGCCACGCCCCATTGCAATTATTCGCGAATTTCTCGCCAAAGAGGGGCATGGCGTCGTCTTGACGCGCGGCAGCACATATGACAATCGCGCCAATCTGGCGCAAAATTACTTTAATACGATTGTGAAAAGTTACGAAGGTTCAAGACTTGGGAGGCAGGAAATCAATGCAGAACTCCTGGACGACGTTGCTGACGCTCTTTGGACGCGATCTATGTTGGATCGGCACCGCGTTGCTCGGGGAGCTTCGCTTCCCCGGCTTGACCGTGTTGTGGTGGGGATCGACCCCGCGGCACGCCCAAGCGGGGCGGGTGATAAGACTTCAGAAACTGGGATTGTCGTCTGTGGCCTCGGCGAAGACGGTCGCGGTTACGTCCTTGACGATCTCTCCAACCGACAAGGACCAATGGGCTGGGCTCAAAAAGCGGTCGCAGGCTTCGACAGGTACGAAGCGGACGCCGTGGTGGTCGAGATAAACCAGGGCGGCGCGATGGTGGAGACGGTGCTGCGCGCGGTGCGCGGCGGGCTGCCGATCCGGGCGGTTCGCGCGAGCCGCGGCAAGACCGTGCGAGCCGAGCCCATCGCTGCGCTTTATGCGCAGGGCCGCGTGAGCCATGTTGGCGCGTTGCCGACACTCGAAGATCAGATGGTGCAGTTCACGCCCTTCGGCATCGAGGGCGACGGCGCGGCCGACCGCGTCGATGCGCTGGTGTGGGCGCTGGCCGACCTGTTCCCGCGGATGATCCGCCCGGTGCCCGACGCCGCGACGTGGAACGAAGAGCGCGGTGGCGGCGTAAGCTGGCTTACTTGAGTACTTCACCTCAACTGCGCAACCAGTTTTCGCACAGAAGCCCGTCGATGCGGACGAACTCGCGTTCATTGGCGGTTACCAGCGTGCAGCCAAGTGTGAGAGCGTGAGCGGCGATGAAGAGATCGTTGTTTCCGATCAACTGGCCTTCCCGTTCAAGATTTGAGCGAAGCGCGGCATAGGTTGTATCGGCGGGTGCCTCGAAAGGCAGGATATCAATCGTCGCGAGAACAAGATTTAACTGCCGGGTGAGCTGGAGCGAATTTCGTTTGGCGGCTCCGTAACGCGCTTCGCACGCGACAAGGATGCTGGTGCAGACATTCGTCTGCCCGACTTGGCGAATCCGCTTCCGGACGAGACCCTTCGGATTCCGAACGAGATCCGAAACGATGTTCGTATCGAGAAGATACTGCATCAGAAATCGACTGGTTCCGGAGGCAGATCCTCAATCTCGGGAAACTCATCCTCGACCGGCTCAAGCGTATCGAGGAGTTCCAGAAGAGAGAGTTTCCGCATCGGCTCGATGATGAGCTTGTCGCCTTCCTTGCGCATGATCGCCTCGTCTCCCGGCAACTCGAATTCGCGCGGGATGCGGACGGCCTGATTGCGCCCGTTTTTGAAAAGTTTGACCTGACGCTCCATTTTACCCTCAGACATATGCCAGTAGCATATGCCAAACGTCGTTGAACTGCAAGCGCGCGTCACCGCCACAAAGAGGTTCCCTTGCCCCACATCGACATCGTTCGGGAGGCGCGGGAGCGCCTCGCAGCCGCATGGCTGCAGGATCGCGAGAACCGCGAAGATGCGTTCACCGATCTGAAGTTCCTCGCGGGCGACCAGTGGCCCGCCGCAGTGCGCCAGCAACGCGAGGCGCAGAGCCGCCCGTGTCTCACCATCAACCGCCTGCCGCAGTTCGTGCATCAAGTCGCCAACAGCGTGCGCATGAACCCGCCGCAGATCAAGGCCATCCCCGCGGGCGGCGCGGCGACGGAAGCGCTGGCGGAGATCTATTCCGGCCTGTTCCGGCATATCCAGTATCGCTCGAACGCGACGCACGTCTTCGCGCACGCGGTCTATTACGCGGTCGCGTGCGGCATCGGCCATTTCCGCCTCGCGACCGATTATGTGGACGACAACGCCTTCGAGCAGGAAATCCTGATCAAGCGCATCCAGCATCCGCTTTCGGTGTTCTGGGACCCGGCGGCCATGGAGCCGAGCCGCGCCGATGCCGATTACTGCCTCGTGTCGGAGATGATCGGCCGCAAAGAATTCGAGGCGCGCTTCCCCCATGCGGCCCCCGTCGACTTCGACACGCCCGCCGATGGCAGCGCGGAAAGCGGCCTGTTCTGGGCAAGCCGCGATGGCGTGCGCGTCTGCGAATACTGGGTGAAGCGGCCCGTCGAGCGCGCCATCGCAAGGCTCGCGCGCGGCGAGACAGTGGACATCACCGAGGTCGACCCGGCGGAGCTGCCGCGGCTCGGCATCGTCGCTACGCGCAAGGTTCGCTCGCACAAGGTGGAGCGCTGGCTGCTTTCGGGCAGCGAGGTACTCGAAGGACCGAACGCCTGGGCCGGGCGCACCATCCCGATTTTTCCGGTGATCGGCGCGGAAACCGCGCTCGAGACGAAAACCGTCCGCAGCGGCCTCATACGCGCCGCGCGCGACCCGCAGCAGCTCTATAATTTCTGGCGTTCGGCGGCGGCAGAAGCCATCGCGCTCGCGCCGCGTTCGCCGTTCCTCGCAACGCCAGCCATGATCGCAAAATTCAAGGGCCAGTGGGACACGCAGAACAGTGTCGCGCGCCCCTATCTTCTCTACGAGCCGGACCCCGATGCACCGGGCAGCCGCCCGATGCGCGAGCCGCCGCCGGACGTACCGACCGCGCTGACGCAGGAAAGCGCCATCGCCGCCGACGAGATGAAGGCGACGACGGGCATCTACGACGCAGCGCTCGGCGCGCGGTCGAACGAGATTTCCGGCGTGGCCATTCGGGCGCGTGAAAATCAGGGCGGCAACGCGGCGCTGCACTATCAGGATAACCTGATGGCGACGCTTCATCATCTCGGCAAGGCGCTGATCGACCTCGTGCCGAAGATTTACGACAGCGAGCGGACGCTTCGCATCATGCGAGAGGACGACAGCCAGGAGCCCGTGCACATCAATGCCGCCGTGATGGGCGTCGACGGCAAGCCCATGCTGCTGAACGACCTTTCGCAAGGCGTCTACGACGTCCGCGTGAAGATAGGACCGGCCTACGCCACGCGACGCTCGGAGGCTGCCGACGCGATGCTTCAGTTCATCCGCGCCGTGCCGCAGGCGGCGGGCATCGCGGGCGACCTCGTCGCGAAGACCATGGACTGGCCGGGCGCCGACGAAATCGCGGCGCGGCTGAAACGCACGCTGCCCCCGCAGGTTACAGGAGAGGCTGCATCGCCCGAAGTTCGGGCCGCGCAGGCGCGCCAACAGGCGCTCGCCGAAGCCGAACTCGCCCGCGCCCAGAGCCTCGCCGCCAAGTCCGGCGCGGATGCCGCCAAGGCCGAGGCCGTCGCTCAGCAGGCCGCGCTCGACGCCGCGAAGGCCGAGGCAGAACTCAAGGCGAGCGGCATGGCTCCCGCAGGCCCCGCCGCCCGCTAGTTTCTTCCATCAGCAAAAGGACCGCGCATGACCATCCCCGGCGATACCCCGTCGGCGGACGAAGCCGCCCTGGCTTTTTCCGCCCTTCAAGACGATGCGAGCGAGGCCCCAGAAAGAGGCGGCGCCGCACGGCGCAAAGGCGCGCCCGGAAAGGCACGCGTCGAACGGCTCATCCGCGACAAGGAAGTCGCCGACGCCCTCGCTCAAACGAGCGCGGCTCAGGCGGAGGCGCTTCGCCAGCGGTTGCAGAACGCGGGGCGCCCGCAGGATTACCGCACGCCCGAAGACTACACCCGCGCCGTGGCCGAGCAGGCCGTGCGCGAGGTCGGCGCGGAGATTCTCGCCCGGCAGGCCGAGCAGGCTCGCGAGATCGCGGCTCGCGCCGCTTACGACGCCTGGGGCGAAGCGACCGCCGCATTCCGTGAAAAGGTCCCGGACTTCGACGAGGTGGCACACAATCCGAACCTAGCCGTCACGCCGATCATGGCGGAGGCGATCCGCGAAACGCCGCGAGGCGCGGAGATCGCCTATTATCTCGGCAAGAATCCCGGCGAGGCCGCGCGCATCGCGGCGCTTCCGCCCGTCAGTCAGGTGATGGCAATCGCGCGGCTCGAAACCCGGCTCGACACTGCGCAAGCCGCAGTCAGCCGTGCGCCCGAGCCGATCGGCGCGCTCACCGGGCGCGGCGGCAATGCGGGCAAGCCGCTCGACCAAATGACGTTCGACGAATACCGCCGCGCGCGCGGCTACTGACGAATCCAACGGCAATCGGCCCTTTTTCGAGCCCGCTTCACGGCGCGGAACGGACAGGCGCGCCTCCCTCAATCCAAGGAGCCTCCCCGCATGGCCTCTACCCTTCTCACGCCGAGCCTCATCGCCAAAGAAAGCCTGATGCAGCTCGACAATAACCTCGTCGCCGCGAAAATGGTGTATCGCGCCTACGAGGCCGAATTCGGTGAAACGAAAAGCGGCGACACGCTCACCATCCGCAAGCCGGTGAAATACGCCGTCCGCTCCGGCTCCGTCGCGCAGATGCAGGACGCGACCGAAGGCAAGGTGCAGATCAAGGTCGACACGCAGCGCGGCGTCGACCTGCGCTTCCCGACGAAAGACCTGACGCTGTCCATCGACCGTTTCGCCGAGCGCTATCTTAAGCATCCGATGATCGCGCTGGCAAACCAGGTCGATCTCGATGTGCTCTCTCTCTACAAGGCGGTATGGAACTGGGTCGGCACGCCGGGAAAAACGCTCGACGGCTACAGGTCGTTCATCGCCGCGCCGCAACGCCTCGATGAAATGGCGGTGCCGACCCCGCGCACGGCGTGCCTCTCCCCCGCCGATTTCTACGGCATGGCGTCGAGCTTCACGAGCCTGCATGTGCCGGACGTGGCGAAGACCGCGCTTGAGAAGTCGCGCCTTCCGCTCGTCGGCAAAACCGACTGTTACGCCTCGCAGAATGTCGTCAGCTACACCGTCGGCAATCACGCGGGCACGCCGGTGATCTCGGCCACCGCCTCGGCAAACGGCGTCACGAATACGGGCGTCACGACGTGGCTCGCCGCGAAGGACTCGGACGAGACGGCGATCCTCGTGGACGGGCTGACGCCGGGCGCCACGCTCAATGCGGGCGACGTCTTCACCCTCGCGGGCGTTTCCGCCGTGAACCCTGTCACGAAGCAGGTTCTGCCCTATCTCCAGCAGTTCGTCGTGAAGGCGCCCGTAACGGCAACCGGCAACGCCGACGCGCTTACGATCTCGCCCGCGATCATCGTATCCGGCCAGTATCAGACCGTGAGCGCGGCGCCTGCGGCTAACGCGGCGCTGACATTCGCGGGAACGGCGGGCGCCAATTATCCGCAGAACCTCGTCTTTCATGAGAACGCCTTCGCGCTCTGCATGGTGCCGATGGAACTGCCCGAGGGGGCCAGCAAGAAGGCGCGGCAGAGCTACAACGGGCTCTCGATCCGCGTCATCTGCGACTACGACATCGTCAACGACATCAACATGTGGCGGCTCGACATCCTTTACGGCGTGAAGCCGATCTACCCCGACCTCGCCACGCGCCTTTCCGGGTCGGCGGCGTAAGCCGCGAGCGTCAGCAACCGGGCACAGCCCCGGCAGACCGCGCACCACTTGTCCAGAACCGAGGAGCCATTCCATGCCCGTTCGCCATCTCTCCGACGGCAATCCCGACGGCACCGTGCTCGGCCAGAGCCCGAGCGACCTCATCTCGTTTTACAACGCCACGCCCACGCCGCAGCGCTCCGGCTCCGCACAGGCCGCGGTGCCCGCGACCGCGCCGACCAACGCCGCACCTTACGGCTTCAGCGAGGCGCAGGCACAAGCGATCGTCACCCTTCTGAACGAGATCCGCGCGACGCTCGTCGGGCTGGGCCTGATGAAGGGCTCGTGATGCACGCCGACACACGGCTCTGGATGTACCGGAAGGGCGAAGCTCGCCTTTTCGGTGCCGCGGGCGAGGTGCCGCGCGAGGAAGGCTGGCAGCGATTTCCCGTCCTCGACGTCGGGGACGCTGAAGACGTGTCGCCCAAGGGGGGCACGCCCGATGCCGAAGCCCTCGAAACCATGTCCCGCCGACGCATGCTTGAACTTGCAGGCGATTGCGGTCTGAAGGTCGAGCCGGGCTGGACGAAAGCCCGTCTCAGGCAAGCGCTCGGCGAGGTTCTCCATGACTACGGCGCGTGACGTCATCACCGGCGCGTATCGGCGGCTGGGTCTCCTGCCGCTCGGCGCGAACCTCGATCCGGCGCGCGCCGTCGCCGGGCTGCAAGCCTACGGTGGCATGCTCGCCGCATGGGCCGCCGATGGCATCGTCGCGGGCAACGTGACGCCGGAGACCGCCGACCTCGACGACGATTTCCCGCTTCCGCCTTGTTTCGTGGAAGGGGCGAAGGCACTGCTCGCGGTCGAATTGGCGAGCGAAAGCGGCATCGAGGCGCAACCCTCGATCCAGAGCCGTGCGAAGAAGGCTTACGCGGCCATGCTCGCCGCCTTCGTAGCCGCGCCTGAGGCATCGCAAGACCGGGCGCTCACCGCGCTCCCGAGCCAGCGCCGCTAGTCCGGCTGGTGCCGCTCCGATTGGCGCGCAACGCGGAGCGTTTCAACAAAGCGAAGGGGCGGACCTGCCCCGTCCCTCGATACCGGCTCCGGCGCTCCAGAAGCGCGACCTCACCTCCCTCGCTCGAAACGCTCTCACCCCTCCAACCGCAGAAGCGCTCAACGCTCCCGGAGGAATGTCATGGTTTCCGTCGAATTCGGCCACACATCGAACAAAGGCGCAAGCGGCGTCGTGTCGAACCAGCGCCTCCTCAACGGCTACGCCGAGGCAATGGGGCAAGCGGCAAAGGCCTCGCTTCCGGTCTATGCGGTGCCAGGCACAAGGCGCTTCGACCGGGGTGAGACCGGCCTGAACGGCCCCTGCCGTGGGATGCTTTACGTCTACGGCAAGGGGCTTTACGTGATCGCGGGCACGCGTGCGGCGCTATTCGATGACGCAGGCAATGCTACGGTGGTCTCGGGCGAGATCGCGGGCAGTTCCATGGTCGTCATGGCCGCGAACCAGGAGACGAACCCGCAGATCGGCATCGTCGCCGACGGGGTCTATTCCGTGCTCGACACCGCGGCGAACGCCATCGCCGCCCCCGATATCACGACGCTTCCCGCGCCGAACGGCGTAACTTTCCTGGACGGCTATCTCGTCTTCTCGATTGCCGACGGGCGCATCTTTCACACCGCGCTGAACGACGCGGTGACAGTCAATGCCCTGTCATTCGCGACCACCGCGAGCCGCTCGGATGGACTTCGCCGAATCGTCACGCACCGGGGCGCCCTCATCGCGCTCGGCGAGGCGAGCCTGGAAATCTGGGAAAACGCAGGCACCACGCCGTTCGCCTTCGCGCCGATCCGCGCCGATATCGACATCGGCTGCATCGCGGAGCACACGGCCGCAAGCGTCGGGGACTCGCTCCTCTTCGTGGACCATAACGGCGTCGTCCGGCAACTCACCGGGTCGGAGCCGCAGCGCATCTCCACACACGCCATCGAGCGCGCCATCGCCGCGCTGTCGTGGGACGAGCGGCGCGCGCTTTATGCCGTCTACACGCATTTCAACGGCCATGACTTCTATGCCGTCACGAGCCCCTACTGGACGTTCGAGTTCGACCTCGCCACGGGGCTTTGGCACGAGCGGGCGAGCGGCGAACTCGATCACTGGACGGCGCGTGGGCATGCCTCTTTCAACGGCAAGGTGGTGATCGGTTCGGGCGTAGACGCGAGCCTTCACGTGCTCGACGATGCGTCCTACACGGCAAGCGGCCAACCTTATCTCTTTCTTGCGCAGTCGGCACCGCTGCATGCCTTCCCGAGCGGCCTTATCGTCGACCAGCTCGACGTCGACATCATTCCGGGAGTCGGCATGACGAGCAACGACGAGGACACCGCCGACCCTAAGCTGATGCTCGACTGGTCGGACGATGGCGGCGCCACCTGGACCGGCGGGCGTGTCGCCTCCCTCGGCCGCGTGGGCGAACTTTTTACGGTAGCGAGTTTCCATCAGCTCGGCGCGGCGCCCCGCGGCGGTCGAACGTTTCGCCTCGCATCGTCGTCGCCGGTCATGCGCGGCATCCTCTCGGCAAAAGCGCGCGTGCGCGCCATCGCACCGTGAGGACCACATCATGACCGGAAAGGACAACCTGTTCAGTCCGTTCGGCTTTTCGGTCGATCGCAAGGGCCGCGTCGACAACAACACGCGCGCCTTTCTCTCGAAGTTCAAGGCACGCACCGGCCCAGCCATCGCGGATCTGGAAAGCGACGCATCGTGGACCGAGATCGCGGCCACGGCAAATGCGCTCATCCGCGAATTTGTGGCGCAAGGCTGGACTGAAAAAGGCTTCGATGCGAACGAAACGGCCTATGCGAGCGCCGTCCGCGCCGTGACCATGATCCCCGCCGCAACCGAGTTCGCTTATGCGCCATATGAAGTTTTGCGCGATCAGGTCACGGCGGGCACTGAATATGTGGCGACGGAAAACGCCTTCAGCATTTATGAGCGCGACATGTGGCTCCTCGCCCATGCCGCCGCAAACAGGGCCGGGCGCATCGGCGGCGCGGCGTGCGACTGGGCCACTTCGCTCCATCTGATGCAAAGCCAGTTGCCGAATGTCGGCCTCGTGAACCTTTTCGTTTCGTGGTACGGCACCGATCTGCGCGCGGGCGAATGCATGCTCGTGCCCGGCGTCACGCGCGCGAGCTTCGAGACCATGCCGCATCGCTGGAGTTGCGCGGGCACGTCGCGCGGCGAGGCGCGTATCGTCTCGCAGGTGGACGGCAACGCGGCTTTCGGCGGCACGCCGGACGACACATCGCTGATCGCCTGCATCAAGGATCTGAAGGCGCGCAAGCTCGAAGTCGCTTTCACGCCGTTCATTCTGATGGACATTCCGGCGGGCAACGCGCTGCCGGACCCGCTTCGGGGCGGGGCGGGTCAACCGGCCTATCCATGGCGCGGACGCATCACGAAGGCTTACGCCACCGCGGACAGGTCGGCCGAGGTCGAGGCGGAAGTCGCAGCATTCGTCAGGCAGTATCGCGCCTTCGTCTTGCATTATGCGCAGCTTTGCGCGGATGCGGGCGGCGTGGACATCTTCCTGCTCGGCACGGAGCTTCGCGGCCTGACGTGGCTTCGCGGCGCGGAAGGCGGCTATCCTTTCGTGACGGCGCTGAAGCAACTGGCGGCGGACGTGAAGGCGGTTCTGCCGGGGGCGAGGCTCTCTTACGCCGCGGACTGGTCCGAATGGTTCGGCCATCAGCCGCCTGACGGCACGGGCGATGCTGTCTTTCATCTCGATCCGCTGTGGACGGACCCGAACATAGACGCCATCGCCTTCGATAATTACTGGCCACTGTCGGACTGGCGAGACGGCACGCCGAACATGGACCGCGCGCTGAAGGAAGACGGCACGCTGACGGCCATCACCGATTACGACTATCTGATGGGCAACATCAGAGGCGGTGAGGGCTACGACTGGTACTACGCGAGCACCGCCGACCGCGACGCCCAGATGCGTTCGCCGATCACCGACGGCGGCTACCACAAGCCCTGGATCTATCGCTACAAGGACATATGGGGCTGGTGGGCGAACCCGCATTACGACCGCCTCGGCGGCATCGAAGCGAAGGAACCGACGGCCTGGGTGCCGCGCTCCAAGCCGTTCTGGTTCACCGAACTCGGCTGCCCCTCAATCGACAAGGGATCGAACCAGCCGAACGTGTTCCACGATCCGAAATCGGCGGAAAGCGCCCTGCCTCATCACTCGACCGGCCAGCCGGACAACCTCATCCAGCGCCGCTACCTCCATTCGATGCTGCGCTTCTTCGACGAGACCGACGCCGCGTTCGAGGAGGCGAACAACCCGCAAAGCACCGTCTATGACGGTCGCATGGTCGATGTGTCACGCATCATGATCTACACATGGGACGCGCGGCCCTATCCGTACTTTCCGCTGTTCTGGTGGGTCTGGAGCGACGCCGCGAACTGGGCTTACGGCCACTGGATCGCGGGCAAGCTTTCAACCTACGCCTTGCCGACGGAGCTTGACAGCATGGCCAAGACGACGACCTACGCGCCGCGCCACCCCTATATCGTGGACCCGGCGACGGGCAAGCTCGACAAGCAGTATGCGGATTTCTTCCAGAGCATCGAGTTCGTGAAGGGGAGCGCGATCGCGAACGTGCCGCTCGAACCGACCGCCTCTGAGGCAGCCGCCGCGATCAATTCGTTACTCGCGGTGCTCCGCGCGCAGAACAGGCTCGCCACATGAGCGGCGTCGTTCGACAGGCGAGCGAGGCCGATGCCGCCCGTTTCGTGGAACTGGCCTTGCTGTTTTATGCCGAGGAAGGCGCACGGCGCGCCGATCCGCGCGCGCTCGCCCATTTCGCCTTCGCGCAAATTTTCGAGCGAGACCGGGTGCTGCTGGCGGCGAAAGAGCCTGCGGTGGCCGTCCTCGCGGGCATGATCGCGCCGCACTACCTCACGGGCGAGCCGACCGCGTTCAAAACCGCCTGGTACGCGCAGCCCGGCGCGCGAGGCTACGGCGCATCTCTTCTGCGCGCCTTCGAAGCATGGGCGATTGAAAAGGGCGCGACGCGGCTCCTCGTTGCAGGGCGGATGCCCCGCACTCTCACGCTGCTCGAACGGCTTCGGTTTCAGCCCCTCGAAACAGTCTACGCAAAGGATCTTCCATGGCAGAAGCAGCAGTAACGGCCCTCCTCGGCGGCGCGACTTCGGCGGCGGCCTCCTATCTCGGCGCACAGACGACGGCGAAGGCCGCGAAAGAGGCAGCCGCACTTCAACAGAAGCGCTACGAACAGGCGGTGAGCTATCAGGAGCCCTATCTGACGGCGGGCACGAACGCGCTGGCACTCTACAACAATGCGACAGGCGCGAACGGATCGGATGCGCAATCAACGTATTACGAGAGTTTCAAGACCGATCCCGGCTTCACCGCAAGCGTGGATTACGGGTTGAGCAGGATCGAGGCATCCGCGGCGGCGAACGGCATGGGGCTTTCCGGCAACACGCTCGCCGCGCTTCAGGACTACTCGCAGAAGTCGCTTTCGGATGCCTATCAGACCCGCCTGAACAATCTCTACAAGACGGCGACACTCGGCGCGAACGCGGCGAATGCGTTGACAAGCGCAGCCACGTCGAGCGCCTCGTCGACAAGCGGCGCGCTGCTCTCGGCGGCGTCGACCGAGGCGGCTGCCTTGACGAGCGCTGTCAATGCACTGACCGGCTCCGCCAAAAACCTCGCCTCCTATTATTACGGCTCCTGATCCCCCTCCCCGATCCGCTGCCGTCCGGATCATCGATCCGACGTGCATCGAACCAACAGGGGCATCGCATGTGATCGGCGGGCGCGCGCCCCTCGCCCTGCCCCTCTTCCGGTGAAGCCGGGGAAGGGAACGGTCACATCGCGAACGATCCGAACCAGATGAGAAGCGATGCGAAGCCCGCGAGGCCAAGCCCGACATGAGAGTAAAGCAACGCGACGCCGCCCTGCTTCGACCTTTGGGCGACGATCGGGGCGACGAAGCCCGAGAAAAGCGATAACGCGAACAGTCCCGCCGCTGCCGTGCCGAATTGTCCGACCGCCGCCGTCCCGCTCGGCGCCGCGCCCCGGATGAGAATCGCAACCTGCTCCAGTCCCGCCATGCCGAGAAGAATATGCGCGCCGAGAACAAGTTTCGCGGGGCGCCTGCGCTTCAGGAAAAGTGCGAACAGATACACCCCGAGCGCGGCGGCTGCGGTGGTAATCGTCAGGATGACGAAAGGAATAAATTCCGGCGACATCAGCTCCCCCTCCAGCCTGACGCGAGGCTTATCCTCGACTTCGACCAATTCCAGTTTCTTTGGAACCGCTCTGGCTCGAACGTGTCTTTACCATCGAACGCGGCGCTCGTTCGTCCGTCAACCCGAAGATTGTCTCCAACGGGCATAGCGGGCGTCGTCCTCGGCGGGTGCGGACGGCCGCGTTCATCGCATCCCGCTTCAGGAAGAAACGAACTGGAGCAAGCAATGAATTTTCGTTACGGCCCGTGGGCCCGCACCTTCCATTGGATCATCGCACTTCTTGTTTTCTTCATGCTCGCGCTTGGCGCTTACATGACAAAGGGCATCGCCCCTGACGACCCGATACGCGGCCAGCTTTACAGCCTTCACAAGGCGACCGGCGCGCTCATTCTTTTTCTGGTGCTGATACGCCTCCTCGTGCGCTTCAACAATGCCCCTCCGGTCCTGGACGATCAGCCGGCGCTGATACGGGTCGGCTCTCGGTTGAACCATTACGCGCTCTATCTCATGCTTATCGCGCAGCCTCTGATCGGTATTTTCCTCTCCCAGGCTGCGGACCGGCCGGTGAGCTTCTACGGACTGTTCACGCTTCCCAAACTCATCGCCCCGCAGCCCAAGCCCGTGGTAGAAAACCTCGCCGCCGCGCACCAGATCGGCGCGGGCATCCTCGTCTTGCTGATCGGACTGCACATCGCGGGCGCGCTGTATCACTGGCTCATCAAACAGGACGGTGTCATGCGCCGCATGGCCTGGTGGTAAACGCTTCCGGGCGGGCGATGACATCGTGCTCGTTCTTTCGTTGCCGCATCGCGCCGGTCCGTGACAGCGAAGATGATATCCGTCAAGGTGATGCCGCGAATGCAAGATTCGCGAACATCACGGACATGAGCGACACGGCATGACCACCGAATCCCCGGATCAAACCCTGCTTCTCACCGTCGATGACGGTATCGCCCGAATTACGATCAACCGTCCCGAGGCGCGTAACGCTTTCACGTTCGAGATGTACGAGAAACTCGCGGAAGCGTGCGAGACCGCAAATGCGGATTCGTCGGTTCGGGCGCTGATCATCACGGGCGCAGGCGACAAGGCGTTTTCCGCCGGAACCGACATCTCGCTGTTTCGCGCGTTCCAGAAGCCGGAAGACGCCATCGGCTACGAAAGCTTCATGGAGCGCGTGCTTTCGGCCATCGAAACCTGCCGCGTTCCGACGATCGCAGCCATCGCGGGCGCATGTACCGGAGGCGGCGGCGCGATCGCTGCATGCTGCGATCTGCGCATCGGCACAGCCAACGCGAAGTTCGGCATTCCCATCGCGCGCACGCTCGGAAACTGCCTCTCGGTCGCCAACCTGGCGCGGCTCTCGGCCTTGATCGGCATCGCCCGGGTCAAGCACATGATCCTCACCGCGCGGCTGATCGAGGCGGATGAAGCGTTCACCATCGGCCTTTTGAACGAGGTCGTTCCCGACCGCGCCGCCCTGGATGCGCGCGCGACGCAGCTTGCCGCTGAAATCGCGAGCTTCGCGCCGCTCACGCTTCGC
The DNA here is from genome assembly GCF_047605405.1 of Rhodomicrobium sp. Classification (NCBI taxonomy): domain Bacteria; kingdom Pseudomonadati; phylum Pseudomonadota; class Alphaproteobacteria; order Hyphomicrobiales; family Hyphomicrobiaceae; genus Rhodomicrobium; species Rhodomicrobium sp. The sequence goes on from NZ_JASGFR010000008.1 coordinate 72,974, forward strand.
GCTACGAAGGAAGGCTTGCGGCGCGTTCAGGCGATGAAGCATCACGTCGACGACCAGGATCTGATCCTCATGTGCTACATGAGCGAGGACTTTCGCGAAGGGATGGCGGCGTTTCTCGCAAAGCGCAAACCGGACTGGAGCGGCCGGTAGGTCTTTCTGCAGGCGCAATGCCCGTTCGTGCTTTCATCGTCGTGCCCGGCCTGACGACGCGCAGGCCGGGATCAATGACGCTCTACTGGCACTCTCGTCCCGGACCGGTTTCGCGCAGCAGCGAAAGCATGCAGTTTCGTGTCTTCACGTTGTGGGCGGAGTATATCTGCCCATCGAGGAACGCCTGAAGCGGCGGCGACACCCACCAGCTTAGCGACACGCTTTTGTACTGAGCCTGCTCCCTTGTCTTTTCGCGGATGCGCATAGCGCGCGTCTGTTCTTTCGCGACCTCGTCCTTGTTCGAGAATTTTAGGATTTCCTTCAGAAAGAAATTCTCTCTTGGCTGCGGGCAGATGCTGATCTGCGCGACAGAACGGACGCCGCCGTTCAGCTGCTTCACCCGATCCGGCAGCTCGACGATGGTTCCGTAACCGCGCGCGATGCGCGTTGAATTCAGCGTCAGGATGTCCGAGACGGCGGCGCCGGGCCGGAAGTCGGCCTGATCGGGGATGCGCGGACTGGTGCCGGGATCGCTTCCGAGGCCGCAGACGCTCGTGTCCTTGAACCAGTCGGGCTCGCTCGATACCTGAAGAATGAAGGGCTTCAGCCTGCCGTCCTCCGCCTTGAGCGCGGCGGCGATTTCAAACGCGGTCACGGCGCCGGAATTGTCGTAGTAACCGCCGTCCACCACGCTGTCGACGATCTGGGCGCGCCTGTCGCGGATGCCCGCATGCGGCGACACGAAGGGCGAGCGCGAACTCACACCAGCCGCCGAACTGAGGCGAACGTCGACCGAAACGGGCTTCCTGTCCTTGCAGCGAGCGCCAGCCACAGGGCTGAAAAACGACGGAAGAGCGCGGGCGATCTCGTCCAGCGTGCCGACCTCGGGATAGGCATTCGTGTTCGGATCGCGATAGGGCGAGCAGAGGAGTTCATGCAGGTCGTAAGCGTCGATGAAGAGCGCGTTGCCGGACTTCGTTGGCTCGGTCATCCTGACCGGCGTCACGATCACGCGGCGGCCGGTTTCGTTCGATGCGGCGTTGAGAAACAGCAGCGGCGTCCAACTCGCGGGTGTCGGAGCCATGGCAAGGAGCGGTCCCGACAAGGGCGATGTTGCGCGCGATGTGCCGTAAACGCCATTGAAGGCATCTTCCCACGCCGTTTCGAGAACGCCTGCCCTGTCCAGCACGAAAGGCAGCCGCGACAGGGTCAGCACGTCGCGGGCGAGGAAACCGATGGAAACCGGCGAGATGAAATCGTTGGAGAGTGCAGCCTGAAGCGCATCCTTGTATCCCACGAAATCGGTGAGGAAGGCGCGGGTCAGCGGCTCTGCGCCGCCGCTCGGCTCCCGGTCTGTGTTGGCTGCCTCAAGATTGGCCGTTGCGACGTTCGGAAACCAGAGCCGCTGGCGAAACAGCGCGGCCTTCAGATCCTCGGTGCTCGTCGCCTGATGCGTCTTCAGCGCGCTTGTGTAGAAGGCCGCGCCGACGGAACTGCCCGAGACGCTCGAAATTGCAAAAAGCTGGAGATGGAAAGGCCGCCCCGCGCTGATCTTCGCACGCTCCAGGCTGTCGTCTTCGAGTGAGCCGAGCACGCTGGCGAGAAGGAAAGCCGCGCGGCTCCCGCCGCCCTCGCCCGACACGATGATGGGGCGCGGGCAATCGGCAAGTTCCTTTGCGTCGGGCGCGAGCCATTCGCAGCCGCGCGCGTCCCAGCCGCTGGCGGTCTTCCAACCCTTGACCGCGTCGGCGAAGAGGGCAGGACGAAGCGAAGGCCGCTGGTCTTCCGCAATCCTGGCGACACGAACGTCATGCCCGTCGCCGACAAAAAAGGTAAGACCGATGGCGACGACGACGAGCGCCGCGATGAAGGGAAACTGGAAGCGGTTCGAAAGCAACGCCAGGAACGCGATGAAAGGCAGCCACGCGCCGAACACCACGAACAGGAAAGAGGCGCGTTTCAGGTAGAGCGTATCGCCGATGAAATCGAGCGCCTGCTGGATGCCGGGGCTGGACGTCAGATCCGGGAACGAAAACAGTTGCTGCACCGTCTCCGAATAGGAGAGGAAGTGGATCGCGACGAGGACGAGCAGGAACACCGTGAGGCGGATCATGTACCGCCACATGAATTCCTTCACGCGCTGCGCGGCGATCCAGGTCTCCATGCCGAGCCATGCCGGTTTCAGCCCGGATAGATGGATGTCCATGGCCTGAAGGTCTGGCGTGGTCTTTCGCGTCAAACGTTCGATGCGGATCAGGGAGCGCTTGAAGCCTTCGGCGTCCTTGACCTCGCGCCGGGCCATCGCGCGCCCGTAGCCGCGCAGGAAAACGTCGCGAAAGATCACCAGCAGCAGGACGACAGCGGTGGCGACAAGAAGCGTGATGAGATGCGCTTCAAGCAGGCGGCGGATCGGCGCTTCGTATTTGTTGCCGCCGTCCTGCAAGGGTACGGGCAGATTGTTCGCCGCTGCAACGATGCCGACGAGCACCGCGATGAAGGCGAAGACGACGAACAGACTCGGCAGCCGGAAGATGTAGAATTTGAAACGCGCCTCGTTGTCGATGCCGATGACGTCGTAATTCTGCTGGAGCAGGAGCCGCGACGTGAAGACGAGCGGCAGCGCCCAGATGAAGATGCCGATGGCGTAGAAGCCAGCCCAATAAACGATCTCCTGCGCCAGATAGGGCCGCGCGTCGAACAAGAGATCCTGCACCTGCGGCAGGCTCGAAAATGCGAAAAACGCGATGACGAGGCTCAGCACGCTGAAGAACGAAATGCCGACGGTCGCCCGGATGAAGAGCCGGATGCGCGAGACCCGCCTTGGGGCTTGAACGCCCGGCGCCGGCTGGCTCGTGGGTGGGGAAGCTGTCTCGGTTTCCAACATACGGCCCGCGCTCCTGGCTGAAACGGCTTAAGGAATGCGCGAGACTTGACGCATGCGTTCGTCCCGATCATGGCGAGCGGCACACGGAGCGATCAATTTTGAGGGATTCGTCACAAATTGTCGCGAACTGTATCTTCCCCGCGTCCTTTCGCGACCGAACGCTTTCAGAACGCGTGCACAGGCGCTATCGCGAGTCCGAAGAAGGCCGGATCTTCCTTCAGCATGAGGGCGATGGGGACGGTTTTGAGCCGCTCCGACATCGGCCCCTTGCTCTCGAACGCGGCCCGCATCGCGCGCGGATCGGTGGCGGCGCAGCCCTTGGCGACGCTACCGACGAGGAAAACACCGTCCCACGCCGTATAGGCGAGCGTCAGGTCCCCGAGCACGCTTCCGGTAATTTCGGAGAAAAGCCGAACCGTCGCCGCCGCAGCGGGATCGCGCGCGGAATTTGCGCAGATATCCCGGGCGGAAAGCCCGTCGTCGCAGCCGCGCAAGGCGGCGTGAAGATGAGCTATACCGCGCCCCGACAGAGCATGCTCGACGGATGGAAAGGCAAGCCGAAGCTCGGCGGCATCATCCGGCAGGCGCAGCGACATATGGCCCGCCTCGCTCGGGCAGGAGGCCCAGACGTTTTCCATCCTGAAAAGAGCCGCCGCGCCGAAACCCGTGCCGATATTGGCGATGAGAAGACGTCTTGCCCGCGAAAGATCCGGCGCCGGGCCGCTAAGCAAGGCATAATCTCGCTCCGTCAGCGTAAGCGCGCCGTACGCTGCCGCCTCGACATCGTTCAAAAGCGTGCAAGGCGCACCCGCCTCCGCTTCGACATCCGCCTCGCGGATCGTCCAGGCAATGTTCGTCAGGTGAATTTCGCCGGCTGCTACGGGCCCGGCCGCCCCGATGGCGACGGAAGAGCAGCCTTCAAGCCCGCCCGTTTCCGTCGCGTAGGCTCGCATGGCATGAATGAAACTCTCGAAGCGCGCGCCCGGATAAGCACGCCGCTCCGAAAAGACGAGGCCGTCGAACACGCGCGCGAAACGCACATTCGTGCCGCCGACATCGGCGATAAGCCGCCACGTCACGCCACAACCTCTGGCGCGCCTTCGGCCAAGACTTCGAGAAAGCTCCTGCGCCAGTAAGCAACATCATGCCGGCGAATGCGCGATATCAGCGCCGAGTGGCGCTCCTTGCGCTCTTCGAGCGGCATCCGAAGCGCGCTTTGCATCGCGTTCGCCATGTCATCGATGTCGTATGGGTTCACGATCAGCGCCTCTTCGAGTTCCTCCGCCGCGCCCGCGAATTTCGACAGCACGAGCACACCCGGATCTTCCTCATCCTGCGCGGCCACGTATTCCTTGGCAACAAGGTTCATGCCGTCGCGAAGCGGTGTGACAAGGCCAACCTCGCTGCCGCGAAACAACGCCGCCAGCGTATCGCGCGGCATGGCCCGGTGAACGTAGCGCAACGGCGTCCAGTCGAAATCCCCGAACTCGCCGTTGATTGCCCCGGAAAGGCCTTCCAGCTCCTCGCGAATGTTGGCGTACGCTTCCACCTCGATGCGGGTCGGAGGCGCGATCTGCATCAGCGTCACCGCCTTCCAGTGTTCAGGATGCATTTCAAGAAACTTGCGAAACGCCTTGAAGCGTTCGGGCAGCCCTTTGGTGTAGTCGAGGCGGTCGACGCCGATGATGTGCGAGCGCACGACCGTGCGACGGTTCAGTCGCTCGATCTGCGAAGCGGCTTCCGCCGTCTGCGCGGCATTGGCAAATTCGTCGACATCGATGCCGATGGGAAAGGCCCGCGCGATGACGGTCCGGCCATAAGCGCGAACCCTGCCTCCATCGAGGATCTCGCCGTGAGCGTGGTTCTCGATGAAGCGGTGAAAATTGCTGACGTCGTTTTCGGTCTGGAAGCCGATCACGTCGAACTGGAACAGCGCCTCGACAAGCCATTCATGCGTCGGGATGGCTTGGAGCAGCTCCGGCGACGGAAATGGAATGTGGAGAAAGAAGCCGATCCGCTGCTTCGCGCCGAGCGCACGCAACTCGCTGGCGAAGGACATCAGGTGATAGTCATGCGCCCAGATGATGTCGTCGGGCGCGAGCAGCGGAGCCAGCGCCGTCGCGAAGGCGCGGTTGACGCGCTTGTAACCCTCGAAATAGGCGGGTTCGAACTGCACGAGGTCGAGCCGATAATGGCAAACCGGCCAGAGCACCTTGTTCGCGAAGCCGAGATAATATTCCTCGTAGTCCCGCTCTGTCATCGGAATGGTGGCGGTCGTCACCGCGCCATTGACGTTCAGCGAAACCCTGGCCGGCTCGCTTTCCCCCGCGAGCTTGCCGTCCCACCCGAACCAGATGCCGCCGACCGTGCGCAGGGCATCGCCGAGTGCGACGGCAAGCCCCCCGGACTGCACCTGAGCTTCGAGATCCGCGACACGGTTCGAAACGATGATGAGACGGCTCAAACGAAAGCCTCCCACGGCTTGGACAGGCGCGTTGCCCCGTTGATGATGCCGACCATGGAATAGGTTTGAGGGAAATTGCCCCAAGCCGCGCCAGTGACCGGATCGGTATCCTCAGACATAAGTCCCAAATGGTTACGGGCATTCAAAAGAGACTGGAAAATTTCCCGCGCTTCTTCTCTTTTTCCGGTGCGGGCCAGGGCGTCGAGCCGCCAGAAGGCGCAGATGTTGAAGGCCGTTTCCGGAAGTCCGAAATCGTCGGCGGCTTCGTAACGCATCATGAACGGACCGCGACCCAACACCTTTTCGAGTTGGGTGACGGTGGAGAGAAAGCGCGGGTCCTGTCCGTCGATGAAACCGAGTTCGCCCATCAGAAGCACGCTTGCGTCGAGGTGTTCGCCGCCAAAGCTCTCAACGAAAGCCTTGCGCTTGTCCGACCATGCGCAAGTAACAATCTTGTGCCGAATAAGTTCGGCTCTCTCGCGCCAGAAAGCGACACGGTCGTGCTCGCCGACATAGGACGCGAGCTTCGCGAGGCGGTCGCAAGCGGCCCAGCACATGACGCTTGACGAGGTGTGGACGCGAGCGCGGTTTCGCAGCTCCCAGATGCCCGCATCGGGGACATCGTACAGCTTGAACGCCTGCTCCCCGACATGTTCGAGCCTGCGAAAGTCATCCACACCCGCGCGCGTCAGCAGGCGCTTGTCGATGAAGGCCTGCGCCGCGCCGAGGATGAGATTTCCGTAGGTGTCGTGCTGGAAATGTTCGTAAGCCTGATTGCCGACCCGCACCGGGCGATTGTCGACACCGCTTTTGCTCTGAAAACCGGGCAAGGACGTTGCCGTGCTTTCGAACAGGTCCTTTTCGAGCGCGATGCCATAGACAGGCTGGATGTGCCCGTCCGATGAAGCGACGATGTTCATGATCCAGCGATAATAGTTTTCCAGCGTGCGGCCAGCCGAGAGACTGGTCAGCGCCCGGATCACGAAATAAGCGTCTCTTACCCAGCAATAGCGGTAGTCCCAATTCCGTCCCGTGCCCGGAGCTTCGGGAATGCTCGTCGTCATCGCCGCGACGATGGCGCCCGTCGGTTCGTAGGAACAGAGCTTCAGCGTAATGGCCGCGCGGATAACCGCTTCCTGCCACTCCGGCTGAAGCGCCAGTCTGCCGCTCCAGTTCTTCCAATAAACGGTCGTCTGTTCCTCGAAGTCGCGCGCAATATTGAAGGGGCTGTCAGTGAGCGTCTCGTCCGGTCCCATGACGAAATGGATCGGTTCGGTGAGATTGAACACCGTTTCTTCCAGCACATAGTCGACAGGCGCGTCGGTGGTGACGCGCGTGGTCATGTCGGGACCGACGAAGCGGATGTGGTTCGACCCGGATGTGATCTGCGGCTGCACCGCGCCATAGCGGAAACGGGGCTTGATTCTCACTCGAATGCGCGGCGAGCCGTCCTTGACGGTAACGGTGCGGATCAGCGTCTTGGGACGGAACGGGCGATTTCGCTTGTAGAAGCGCGGAATGAAGTCCGTGACTTCCACGGAGCCGCTTTCCGCATGCAGCACGGTCTTCAGAATGGCCGTGTTGGGGACATAGAACTGCTCGGTCGATTTCAACCCCGGCATCTCGATCGTGAAAGCACCGTCGTCGGGATTGCCGCTCTCGCTGCCGAGAAGCTGATGGAACACCGGATCGCCATCGAACCGCGGAAGGCAGCACCACACGATACGCGCATTTTTGTCGACGAGGGCGCTGATATTACAGTTTCCGATAAGGCCCAGATCGAGATTAGCCATGAAATTCAAAGTCCTTCGAATGTGTCGGCGGTAGCGGAGAGCCAGGAGAGAAACGACGGCACGTCCGGAATGCGATATTGCGCGGCGCTTTCGCCCGGACCGACCTTCGCGGTGATGCCACCCAGGGCGTTCACGACGACCATTGCGTCTTCGTCCGTTGCGTCGTCACCGGCAAAAAACGGGACACGGCCCTGAAACGGCTGTTGCTGCATGAACAGGCCGATAGCCGTTCCTTTTGTCGCGCGGTGCAGCCGAAGCTCGACGACCATCTTGCCGTGCGTAAGGATGAAGCCCGGCAGGGGATCCGCCAGTTCCCTGACAAGCGCCAGACACAGCGCTTCAAGCTCCGGGCGCAGACGATAATGGAGTGCGAGCGCGCCCCGCTTCTTTTCGAGCAATAGTCCCGGATTTTGAGCGACGAACTCGGCAAGCAGGCTTTCGATGCGCGCGCCAGCGGCTTCATCCGAGGCCTCGGTAAGCCTGAAACCGCCTGCATCCCTCAGTTCGTAACCGTGGACGCCCGCGACCGGAAGTCTGAGCGGTGAAAGAAGCCTGTCGATGGTGCCGATCTCGCGGCCCGTCACGATGGCAACCGCTCCGCCCGTGCTGGCGGAAAGGCTCGCGAGGGCAGCGGGCAAGCGCGGATCGACAACGACCGCTGCGGGCGTATCAGCGATCTCGGTCAACGTGCCGTCGAAATCGAGAAAGAATGCGTAGGCGCCGACGTTACTCAGGCTCGGCAGAAAATCCATGGGCAACGTCCGGGAGGCTCGACCGCTCGGACTATCAGCTAGGAACGAGCAGGCGGGGGTGTCAAGTGAAGGCAAGCTCAATTTCTCCGGGCAAAAAACGGAAGCCGGCTGACGCATGAAGAAATTACGTGCCGTCAGGATGTGCGGATAGAAGCATAAAGTGCTGATTTTATGGCATTATTTGTGAAGCCCTAGCTTCTGGCGAACGATGTGCCAGACATCGCAGACGGGTTTGAAACCGAGCTTTGCATAGCAGCGGTTTGACGCTGGATTGCGCTTGTCGACGTAAAGGCAGGCATGAGCGCGGCCTTCGGAAAATATCTGTCTCGCGACGATTGCGGTGATCGTGCCTGCATACCCGCGCCCGCGAAACGCTGGCGGCGTATAGACGGAATCGATTGCGGCCGCTTCGAGCGCCGCGTGATGGAAATCGGCAAAATCGATCGGAGTCATCGGCCTCCCCCCTGACATCGCGATGCCCGTGCGCCGCCCAAGCGGAAGCGCGCGCTCGCGCGAACCGTTTGTGCGAGCCGGTCCAAACGGTTCGCACCGCATGCCCCCGAAGCTTTAACACAACAATGGAGATCACGCATGGTTACGCGTTTGCGTTACCCGAAGGGGTACCAGTTTTTCGACAGCAACGGCGATCCGCTGGCTCTGGGCAATCTGTATTATTATCAGGCCGGAACGACCATTCTTCAGGATACATATTCCGACGATGAAGGAACCGTCTCGAACACGAATCCGCTCGTGCTCGACGGCTCGGGCCGTCTGACGACGGATGTCTATCTCGGCGCGACGGCGGACTACAAGGAGGTGCTCGTCACGTCCTCCGCTACGGTCTCGCCCTGGCCTGCCGACAACATTCCGCATGCGTCTGCCTCCGATAGCGGCGGCACGGATCTCGGTGCCTCTTACACTGACACCGCCGTCAACCTGACGAGTTCCACCGGCTCCGGCATCGCCATCGCCGCCGCTACCACCAGCACAGCGGGTGTTCTTGACAGCGCTCGCGCCACCAAGATCGACGGCCTCGCCACGGTGGCGGCAACGGGCAGCTACGCGGACCTCGTCGACAAGCCTTCTCTTGGCGCATTGGCATCTCTGTCGTCGGTCAATGATGAGAACTGGTCGGGCACGCCGCTGTCCATCGCCAACGGCGGCACGGGGGCCAGTACGGAAGCCGGTGCCCGGTCTGCTCTCGGCCTTGCTGCTGTCGCATCGACCGGAAGCTACAATGACCTCTCCGACAAGCCGACAATTCCATCGGCTTATACGCTCCCGACCGCGAGCGCGTCGCTTCTGGGCGGCGTTAAAGTCGGCTCGGGGCTCGCAATCAACGCTTCTGGCGTGCTCAGCGCGACTGGGGGCGGCAGCGGCACGAGCCCCTTGTTCGATGTCACCTCTTACGGGGCAGACCCGAGTGGCGCCGCAGACAGCTATGCCGCTATTGCCGCCGCTATTGCTGCCGCCTCCGCCGCGGGCGGCGGCGTAGTCTACTTCCCCGTCGGTATTTACAAGACGACACAGGTCATATCCGTGCTTGGCGGAGTATCACTCACGGGCGTGTATGGACAATCCATCATCCGACCCGCAGCCTCCCTACCCACCAAGACGATTAACGGCATCGGCGTAGCGGCAAGCATAGCTTGCATGTACGCCAATAGCGGGGTCTCCGATTTAGTCGTGGATCTCAGAACAAATTCCTGCACCGCAAACGGTATTCAGGCGGGCGAATATGGCGCTTCCAGCAAGCCGGACAATGTTCGGGTTACGGACAACACCGTCATAGGCTGGGATACTCACCAATATCTGATATACGGAAAGCTCTGCACCAACATCTACGTCATCGACAATAAGGTCGTCGGGCTCGCTTCCGGCACCCCGGCGAATGAAATCGTCGGCATCGAACTATTCGGGGTAGACGGGGCACTCGTTATCGGAAACCAGGTCAACAACACGTCGGTAGGTATTCTGCTAAAAAGTCAGAACGGCATTACCGGCAGCTACGTGAAAAGCGCCACGGTTTTCGGTAACGATGTCCGCACAGCCCAACAGGGCATCATGCTGTCCGCAACTCCCGGCGGCGACTTCGACTTGGTCACCGTTATCGGAAACCGCGTCGTGGACATGAAGACCACCAACGCGAGGGGCATCAAGATCGAAAACAACGGTGCGGCCCTGCGGTCTGTCACCGTGACCGGTAACGTCTTTGAAGGGACGGAAAGAACGCTTGTCGATGTCTACTTCGCTACCGGCACCGGCGCAACTTCGGCTGGCTTGTCGATAACGAATAACACGCTCACCGCTGCATCGAATTGCGACTCCTACGCGAACTTCACGGCATGCGCCGGCGTTGTCTTCACTGGAAACAACCTGACGGGCGGCGGCGCATATTATGGCGTATCGTTCAGCGCGGCATGCAACAACATCGATGTTTCCGGCAATGTGATGCAGGGATCACGCCGCCGCGCGGTTCATATCGAGGGCGGATGCTCGAACGTATTCATCCGGGACAATCGCTTCTCCGGCTATGACAGTTCGGGAGCCGGTGATGTGGGGGCGCTCGTGGACACGGCCGTGCCGTCGAAGGGCATCCATATCGACCGCAATCATTGGCAGCCCACGACGCCGAATGTGAATTACGTCGTCAATACGACGGGGGCAACGCGCCCGAGCAGCAGCGATCCGGCATCGACGTGTCTGGATAACACCATCGACTTCACCCGCAGCCGCGCGCTGTTCGTCACCGACAGCGCCACCCTGGTGGCCCGCCGCGTGTCCGAAGCGCCCTCTTCCGCAACCGCAATCGGAGATCGCGGAGACTGGTTCGAGGACGGGAGCTACCGTTACGTGTGTTCCGCCGCGTCAACCTGGCGTCGCGTGGCTCTGGCTAGCTGGTAGGCGGCTCCGAGCGCGTGCGAAGATATCGGTCAGATCGCGCGCTCGGCACACACAAAGGCGGCGCTTGCGGCGACGGGTAACGCCAGATCCACCCGTCCCGCAACGCGACGCCGACCTTCACGCTGACAAGCGAACGATAACTTTGTCTTCGGGGGCCGGTCGTCGACCGGCTTTTTCCATTTATGGGAGGTGCACCATGGCGGCTGGCAATTTCGAGCGCTGTCTTGCCATCACGCTCAAATGGGAAGGCGGTTATTCCAATCACCCGGACGATCCGGGCGGCCCTACCATGCGCGGCGTGATTCAGCGTGAATACGACGCCTGGCGGAAAAGGCAGGGCAAACGAGCAAGGCCGGTCCGGCAGATCGAAGACGGCGAACTTCGCGCGATCTATCGCGAAAATTACTGGGATGCGATGGCGTGTGAGGCGCTGCCGCCCGGACTCGACCTTTGCGTTTTCGACGCGGCGGTGAACTCGGGCCCTGGCCGCGCGCGGCAGTGGCTCGAACAGGCGAAGTACATCGACGCCTATTGCGACGCGCGGCTCGCCTTCCTCCAGCGGCTTGGGCGACTGTGGCGCGTTTTCGGAACCGGCTGGGCGCGCCGCGTGTCCGGGATCAGGATCGACGCGCGCACCATGGCGGGCCAGCCGGAGGCGCAGTTGCCGTTCGACGAAACCCTTCATGCCGGGATGCGCGGTCGAGAGGTTCGCGCGCTCCAGGCGCGGCTTCGGGCCCTCGGCTATCCGGCCGGAGCGGTGGACGGGATTTTCGGTGAGCAGACCCATCGAGCAGTCGTGCTTTTCCAGTACGATAATGGCCTCGACGGCGAGGCGGGCGTTTGGCGTCCGGCGTACGGCAAGGCGCTCGCGGAGGCCGCACCCATGCTGCCGAGGCGGCGTGAAGTTTCGCGGCGCGATCTCGAAGCGGCAGGCGACAAGCCGCTGCGCCAGATGAACCTGCTGCAACGCATCTTCGCGTGGCTTTTCGGGACTGTGGCGGCAACCGAAACCTTCTCCAGCGACAGCGTTCTCGACAGCATCAGCGGCGCGCGCGCTGCGCTCGAACCGCTTCAGGGCGTGATCGCTTGGGCCTCGACCAATCGCTGGCTGCTTCTCTGCGCCGTCCTCGTGGCGGCCATAGCCCTGCTCCGGCTCATCCGAAGCGAGCACGTCAAGGCTTACCGAAACTTCGACTATCAAGGCGCCTCCGCCCCCACTGCCTCAACCGACTGACCGGAGCCAGACACATGAACGCGCTTCTTGCTTTCATTTCATCGTCCTGGGGAAGCCTTGCGGCCTTGGCAGGAAAACTCGGCGTTTCTGTGGGCGCTCTTGCCTTTCTCGGGCCGCTGGCTCCGATCGTCTCCGGCGTCGCGCAATTCGTCGGCGCGCTCGTGGCCGCCATCGGGGAAATCCTCGCGTCGCTCTCGAAAAGCGCCGAGGGTCGGGTTGCGCTGGCCGTCCTGGCAGCGACACTCGGGCTTCTTTATCTGCGACATCATTATATCGAAGAGGGTCGAACCATCGAGCGGACGCGGATCGCCGCCTCGCAAAAGCCTTGCCCGGCGGCAAAGGCGGAGAGGCGCGCACGATGACCATCCCCGATGACGGACGGCCCTCGGCCATCCAGCCGGTTGCCGCAACCGGTGCCAACGGTCATCACGGCGCCGTCCCGCTCAGCCGGATTTATCTGCCGTTCGCGATGGTTCTGACGTTCGGCGGTTTTCTGGTCGTTGCCGGATACACGGTCGGCGGCGTCATGTCGGGTCTAGCGCGCGACAAGACAGAGACGGACACCCGCCTCGGCGCGATCGAAAAGGAAATGACCGCCATAAAAAACATTCTGGCCGACCGCTCGCTTTGTGTACGGCCGAAATAACATGTTGCCGCGACGAAACGATGCGTGAAAGCGCATTGTTTCGTCGCTGGCCGAACTCGACTGCTTGGACGCGAAAGCCCTAGATGGATTCGCTCAGATCTTTGGCCGCGCGGAAAGCCACCTTCTTGCTGGCCTTGATTTCAATCGCCTCGCCCGTGGCAGGGTTGCGGCCCGTGCGGGCTGCGCGCTTGCGCACTTCAAGCGTGCCGAGTCCGGCGATGCGGATGCGGGCGCCTTTTTTCAGATGCTTGCCGATGCTGGAGACAGCTTCCGACAGAACCTCGTTCGCCTGCTTCTGGGAAAGGCCGTGGGTCTCGGCGACTTCCGTCGCGAGCTGACGAAGCGTCACGATCTCTGCCTTCTCGGGCTTTGCAGGCGCTGCCGCCTTTGCCGCTGCCTTGGGTTTGGCCGCCTCAGATTTCGCAGCCTTGGCCGCAGGCGCCGCTTGCGTTTTCGACATCTCGAGTTCCTTCTTGATTCATGCCTTGGAAAGAGAAATCCGGGCGTCCGTTACCGATGGCTGATCAAACAAACCCATCCCTTTGAGTGCAATCGATGTTGTACGTTCGATCCACCGGGTCAAGAGCACTGATTGCGATTTAGGCCAACAGAATCAGGTCTAAATGGCCATTTGACGCAACGCAACCTTCGAGCCGTGTAGCGCCGCGCGTCAACAACCTTTTCGAGCGAGATACAGGCCAAATGCTGGTTGCACGGTAATTTTGTAACAAAGTGTGGTTTTTTGGCCCGAAAAACCCTTGTTTTAAGGGAGTTTTCCGCAGCGCCGTTAACAGACCGTCTCGCAATCGAAGATGCTTGACACGAACGTCGGGCGCAAATAGAACATATGGCGAACACCATTTCGTTGTACCCAACCTGTGTGGAAAAGCGGATCGTGCGGGTACAGTTGTGTTTTGGGCGCTGACGCTTCATGTAAACTCCGCAGCGACTCAATGTTTGATGAAAGGGGCTCTCATGGCGGGCTCGGTAAATAAGGTCATTCTTATCGGCAATCTCGGGGCCGATCCCGAGGTGCGCCACACACAGGATGGCCGTTCGATCTGCAATCTGCGGCTTGCGACGACCGACACGTGGCGCGACAAGCAGACCGGCGAACGGCGTGAAAAGACGGAATGGCATAGCGTCGTCATCTTCAACGAGCAGCTCGGCAAGGTCGCGCAACAGTACCTGCGCAAAGGCGCGAAGGTTTATGTCGAAGGCCAGTTGCAGACGCGGAAATGGCAGGATAATTCGGGAAACGACCGCTACACGACCGAAGTCGTCCTGCAGAACTATAACGGCCAGCTCACCATGCTCGATGGGCGCGCAGGCGGCGCCGGCGGTTATGAAGGCGGCAGCGGTTTCAACGAAGGCGGTGCCAGCTTCGACCGGGGCGACAGCGGCCGCAGTGGCGGAGGCGGCTTCCGAAGCGGCGGCGGCACGGGCGGCGCGAAGCCGCGCGATGCGGGGCAGCCGAAGCCCTTCGACAAGGATCTCGACGACGAGATTCCATTCTAGCGCATGCTGCCGTTGAGTGGCTTTCGCGCGATGACGATCATCGCAGAGCGCAAAAACAAAAACAGGCGTCTCGCGAAAGGCAAATGGACGGCGTCCTTGTCCTCGCGGGGTTCAGCCTGTAAATTCCGACCAGGTTAGCGGCTGTTCTCGCCGTTTTTTATCTTTTCACAACGCCAAGGGTCAGGTTTTGGCAGATCCGTCAGACGGCAACAAGGGCGATCGCGGAGCGGGGGACATTCGTCCCATCCTCATCACCGACGAGATGAAGCGCTCCTACCTCGATTACGCGATGAGCGTGATCGTGTCTCGCGCGCTGCCCGACGTTCGCGACGGGCTGAAGCCCGTTCATCGCCGCATTCTCTTCTCGATGAGCGAGAACGGCTACGCGTGGAACAAGCCCTACCGCAAATCTGCGCGCGTCGTCGGCGACGTCATCGGTAAATATCACCCGCACGGGGATCAATCGGTTTACGACGCGCTCGTCCGCATGGTGCAGGACTTTTCCATGCGCGTGCCCCTCATCGACGGGCAGGGAAATTTCGGCTCGGTCGATGGCGATCCGCCGGCGGCCATGCGTTACACCGAGGTGCGCCTCGAAAAGATCTCGGACACGCTGCTGAACGATCTTGAGAACGACACCGTCGATTTTCAGGACAACTACGATAATTCCGAGCGCGAGCCGACCGTCCTTCCCGCGCGCTTCCCGAACCTCCTCGTCAACGGCGCGGGCGGTATCGCCGTCGGCATGGCGACGAACATCCCGCCGCACAATCTCGGCGAAGTGATCGACGCCTGCCTCGCCTTTCTCGAAAATCCCGCGCTCAGCATCGAGCAACTCATGGAGCACGTCCCCGGGCCGGACTTCCCGACCGGCGGCGTGATCATGGGCCGCGCGGGCATCCGCGCCGCCTATCTCAAGGGACGCGGCTCGGTCGTCGTGCGGGGCAAGGTGCATGTCGAGACGATCCGCAAGGATCGCGATGCGCTGATCGTGACCGAAATCCCCTATCAGGTGAACAAGGCGACGCTTCAGGAGCGCATCGCCGAACTCGTGCGCGAGAAGCGCGTCGAGGGCATTTCCGACGTGCGCGACGAGAGCGATCGCTCCGGTTATCGCGTCGTCATCGAGCTGAAACGCGACGCCATGCCCGACGTCGTGCTGAACCAGCTCTATCGCTTCACGTCGCTCCAGTCGGTGTTCGCCGCCAACATGGTGGCGCTCAACAGCGGGCGCCCGGAACAGCATACGCTTCTCGACTTCATTCAGGCTTTCACGCAGTTCCGCGAGACGGTCGTCACGCGGCGCACGAAGTTTCTGCTGGGCAAGGCGCGCGACCGTGCGCACGTGCTTGTCGGCCTCGCCACCGCCGTCGCCAATATCGACGAGGTGATCAAGCTGATCCGCACGGCGCCCGACCCTGCGAGCGCGCGCGAAGCGCTCATGTCGCGCGACTGGCCTGCCGACGACATCGCGCCG
Source organism: Rhodomicrobium sp. (assembly GCF_047605405.1). Lineage (NCBI taxonomy): Bacteria > Pseudomonadati > Pseudomonadota > Alphaproteobacteria > Hyphomicrobiales > Hyphomicrobiaceae > Rhodomicrobium > Rhodomicrobium sp. Next base: position 88,796 of record NZ_JASGFR010000008.1, read on the forward strand.
CTGCTGCTTCTCATCGACGATCCGCGCTCGCGCATCCACGAGGGCAACGTCTACCGCCTGTCCATCGATCAGGCGAAAGCGATCCTCGACCTGCGCCTGCAGCGCCTCACCGCGCTCGGCCGCGACGAAATCGGCGACGAACTGAAGGCGCTCGCCGACAAGATCCGCGATTATCTCGATATCCTCTCTTCGCGCGCCCGCGTGGTCTCGATCATCCGCGACGAACTCACCGCCATAAAGGAAGAGTTCGCCACGCCGCGCCGCACCGAAATTCTCGATGTCGAAGGCGAAGTGGACGACGAAGACCTGATCCAGAAAGAGGATATGGTCGTCACCGTCAGCCATCGCGGCTACATCAAGCGCGTACCGCTTTCGACCTATCGCGCGCAGCGACGCGGCGGCAAGGGCCGCTCCGGCATGACGACGCGCGACGAGGACTTCGTCACGCGCCTGTTCGTCGCGAATACACACACGCCTGTGCTGTTCCTTTCCTCGCGCGGCATGGCCTACAAGATGAAGGTCTGGCGGCTGCCGCTCTCGGCTCCGCAGGCGCGCGGCAAAGCCCTCATCAACCTTCTGCCGCTGCAACAGGACGAGACGATCACCTCCATCCTGCCCCTGCCCGAAGAGCGCGACGAGTCGGGCGTGTTCATCCTGTTCGCCACCCGCTCCGGCAATGTGCGACGCAACGAACTCGCCGACTTCGCGGAAGTCCGCCAGAACGGCAAGATCGCAATGAAGCTCGATGCGGGCGACGATATCGCGGGCGCGCAGCTTTGCCGCGAGACCGACGACATTCTCCTCACGACCGCCAACGGTCAGGCGATCCGCTTCCCCGTGACGGATGTGCGCATCTTCAAGGGCCGCGAGTCGACCGGCGTGCGCGGCGTCCGCCTCGAAGAAGATGACACCGTGATTTCGCTCGCCATCCTCAGGCATATGGACGCAACGCCCGCCGAGCGCGCGGCTTATCTCAAGCAGGCGAACGCCATGCGCCGCGCCGCCGCGGGTGAACGCGCCGCGACCGAGGCGGACGCCGCCGAACAGGAGGCAATCGCCGCAGCCGAGACGGTCGATGCCCTCGACGACGGCGAGGCAGTCGAAAGCACCGACATCGCCGACCTCACCCCCGCGCGCTACGGCGAAATGGGAGCGGCAGAGCAGTACGTCCTGACCATGTCCGAGCGCGGCTTCGGCAAACGCACCTCGTCCTACGAATACCGGACGTCCGGACGCGGCGGCAAAGGCATCATCGCGATGGCCGTGAACGAGCGAAACGGCCGCCTCATCGCATCCTTCCCGGTGGAAGATACGGACCAGATCATGCTGGTCACGAACGGCGGCAAGCTGATCCGGTGCCCCGTCGAAGGCATCTCCATCACCGGCCGTTCCGCACAGGGCGTCACGATCTTCCGCACCGATCAGGATGAGCGCGTCGTGTCCGCCGAACTCATCAGCGACGACGGAACCGGCAGCGGCAATGGCGACGGCGCTGATACCGGCGGTGACGCCGAGGGCGAGGACCAATCCGAATGAGCGCGAGGTAACGCCGCATGCCTTGCGGTTTCTACGCCGGCAGCTTCGACCCGCCAACGCTCGGCCATCGGGATATCATGGCGCGCGGTCTGGCGCTGTTCGACCGGCTGGTGGTCGGCGTGGGCGTTCACCCGTCGAAAGCGCCGCTTTTCACAGCGGAGGAACGCGCGGAGATGCTGCGCGACGAGCTTTCGAGCCTTGGCGCGGGCGAGCGCGGCGCCGTGGTTTTTTTCGACGGGCTGACGGTCGACGCGGCTCGGGCGCATGATGCGTCGTTCATGCTGCGAGGCGTGCGCGACGCCGCGGATCTCGGCTACGAGACGCAGCTTTTCGGCATGAACCGGGCCATGGCGCCGGATATCGACACGGTGTTCCTTGCTGCCACGCCGGGCTTTGCCCATATCACCGCGACACTTGTCCGTCAGATCGCGCAGCTCGGCGGAGATGTGTCGCCGTTCGTATCACCTTATGTGCTCGGGCGGATTCTCGAAAAGACGGGGCGCACCGCCGGTGGCCGCAATCCCGCCCCGAACGCGCGATAGCCGCTCGAAATCGCAAACGAAATCGATAAGCAAAGGGTTTCCATGTTTCGTTCCCTGATGTTCCTGGCGCTTCTTGCCGCCGCCACGCTCGGCGTTGCCGCTCCATCGGCCCGGGCGGCGAGCCCGGACAACACGCTCTACCTCGATCTGAAGGACGGCCGCGTCGTCATCGAGCTTCTCCCGAATGTCGCGCCGAAGCATGTCGAGCGCGTCAAGAAGCTCGTTCGCGAGGGCTTCTACAACGGCCTCACGTTCCATCGCGTGATAACGGGTTTCATGGCCCAGACGGGCGACCCGAAAGGCGACGGCACCGGCGGTTCGAAATATCCGGACCTTCCCGCGGAGTTCAACTCCACGCCGTTCAAGCGCGGGACGGTAGGGGCGGCGCGCGCGGGCAGCCCCAATTCCGCGAACAGCCAGTTCTTCATTTGTCTGGAAGACGCGCCTCACCTCAACGGGCAATACACCGTCTGGGGCCGCGTGACGGAGGGCATGCAGTTCGTCGACCGGATCAAGAAGGGAGCAGGCGGAGATGGCCGCGTGTTCAATCCGGACAAGATCATCAAGATTCAGCTTGCGTCGGACGCCCGCTGATCACCACATTCCTGTTGAGATAATGATGTGCCGCCCCTCAGGTTGGCGTAGATCCGGTCAAGGCGGCAAGGAAAGAGCTTGAACATGACATCTGCCGATAAAGAAAATCTGGTTCTGGAAACAACCAAGGGACGCGTCGTAATTGAACTTCGCCCCGATCTTGCGCCGAACCATGTCGCGCGCATCAAGGAGCTTGCCGAGCAGAAGTTTTACGACGGCGCGCCCTTTCATCGGGTCATCGAGGGATTCATGGCGCAGACGGGCGATCCGACGGGCACCGGAACCGGTGGCTCCGGCAAGAAGCTCAAGGCCGAGTTCAACAAGGAAAGCCATCAGCGCGGCGTCGTCTCGATGGCGCGCGCGAACCATCCCGACAGCGCCGACAGCCAGTTCTTCATCTGCTTCGACGATGCGTCCTTCCTCGACGGGAAATATACCGTCTGGGGCAAGGTGATCGAAGGCATCGAGAACGTGGACAAGATCAAGCGTGGGGAGCCCGTGCGCGACCCCGACAAGATCGTGACGGCGCGCATCGAAAAGGCCGCCTAGCGCGGCAGATAGACCGACCTTCAGGAACGAGCGCCAGCGTCCGGCAGGATGCGGGCGCTCATCTTTTGTTTTCGGGCCTGCCCTGCCACGGGCCGCCGTTTCATCCGCGACGCATCGTGCACCTCAGCGACTTCGACTTCGAGCTTCCCAAATCGGCCATCGCGCTCAGGCCCGCGAGCCCCCGCGACGCCGCGCGGCTGCTGCGTGTCGATCCCGCCGCGCCGGAGCCGCTCTCCGAAGCCACGATCCGCGACCTTCCCGCCTTTTTCCGTCCCGGCGACATCCTGGTGTTCAACGACACCAGGGTTCTTTCCGCCGAACTCTCCGGCATCCGCCCGCCCCGCGATGCCGACGCGCCCGCCGTGGACGTCTCCCTGAACCTGATCGAACGCGAAGCATCGGGGGCGTGGAAAGCCTTCGCGCGGCCTGCGCGGCGGCTTCGTCCGGGCGACGCAATCCACTTCGAGACCGGTGAACAGGCTTCGCGCCTGATCGTCGTCGCCAAGACGGAAGAGGGCGTAGTCATCGTCACGGCACCGGACGGCGACAGCGTCGAGGCCGTCATGCAGCGCCACGGCGCAATGCCGCTCCCGCCTTACATCGCTCGCCAGCGTCCCGCCGACGAACGCGACCGCGCGGACTATCAGACGGTGTTCGCGCGCAACGAAGGCGCCGTCGCGGCACCGACGGCCGGGCTTCACTTCACGCCCGAGCTTTTGGCGCGGCTTGCCGAGCGCGGCGTCGAAACCGCCTTCGTCACGCTTCACGTCGGCGCGGGCACCTTCCTGCCGGTCAAGACGGACAAGGTCGAGGATCATGAAATCCACGCCGAGTGGTTCGAGATCGGCGATGAGACGGCGCATGCCATCAACGCGGCCCGCGCACGCGGCGGTCGCCTGATCGCGGCAGGCACCACATCGCTGCGCGTGCTCGAAACCGCCACCCGCGAAGACGGCTTTATCGAGCCCGCCAAAGGCTTTACAAGGATCTTCATCAAGCCCGGCCACCGTTTCAGAAGCGCGGACATCCTCGTGACGAATTTCCACCTGCCGAAATCGACCCTGTTCATGCTCGTCTGCGCCTTCTCGGGCACCGACCTGATGAAACGCGCCTACGCCCACGCCGTGGAGGCCGGTTTCCGCTTCTATTCCTATGGCGACGCCTGCCTTCTCTCCCGCGCGGACGCACAGCCCGCAACGGTCCGCCCATGACGCAACCCTTTTCCTATAAGCTCATCGCGCAGGACGGCGCGGCGCGGCTCGGCGAAATCGCAACGCCTCGCGGCGTCATCCGCACGCCCGCCTTCATGCCGGTCGGCACGACCGCGTCGGTGAAGGCGGTCTTTCTCGACGATGTGAAGGCGGCAGGGTCCGACATCATCCTCGGCAACACCTATCACCTGATGCTGCGCCCCGGCGCGGAGCGCATCGCGAAGCTCGGCGGGCTTCACAGCTTCATGCGCTGGGACGGCCCGATCCTCACCGATTCCGGCGGCTTTCAGGTGATGTCGCTCGCGCAGCTTCGGAAGCTGACCGAGAAAGGCGTGACGTTCCGCTCGCATATCGATGGCGCAATGTATGAATTGACGCCCGAGCGTTCCATCGAGGTGCAGAACCTTCTCGGCTCCGACATCCAGATGCAGTTCGACGAGTGCACGCCGTTCCCCGCGACGTTCGAGGAAGCGGAAAGCTCGATGCGCCTGTCCCTCAGATGGGCGGAGCGCTCGCTCGCGGCGTTCGCGCAGTACGGCCAGCCGGGCCGCGCGCTGTTCGGCATCGTGCAGGGCAGCGTCTATCCCGAGCTTCGCAAGGAGTCGGCGGCGAAGCTGACGTCGATGGATTTTCATGGTTATTCGGTCGGCGGGCTCGCGGTCGGCGAAGGCCAGCGCGCCATGTTCGACACGCTCGATTTCACCACGCCGCTTTTGCCCACGAACAAGCCGCGCTATCTCATGGGCGTCGGCACGCCGTCGGACATCGTGGGCGCCGTCGAGCGCGGCATCGACATGTTCGACTGCGTGATGCCGACGCGCTCCGGCCGCCACGGGCAGGCGTTCACGTGGGCGGGCAAGCTCAACATCAAGAACGCCGCGCATATCGAGGATCTGCGCCCGCTCGACGAGACGAGCACATGTCCCGCCTCGCGCGATTATTCCCGCGCCTACATCCACCATCTTTTCCGCTCGGGCGAGTATCTCGCGCCGATGATCCTGTCGTGGGCGAACATCGGCTTTTATCAGGAGCTTATGGCCGCGATCCGGAAGTCCATCGCAGAGGGCACCTTCGCCGATGTCGCCGCTCGCGTGCGCGCCGTCTACCCGTCGACGGTCGAAGACGACGCGGGCGCGGACGCCGAAGCCGCCCGCTCCCTGAAGAGCAGATAAATTCCCGAGGCCACGATGATGGCTGCGCCGACGAGCGTCCAGATGTCGGGCACGTCGTGGAAAACGAGATAGCCGAGGCACGTCGCAATCAGAAGGTTGACGTAGGTGAACGGCGCGATAATCGGCGCGGGCGCACGGTCATGCGCGAGAATCAGGAACCAGTGCCCCATCCCACCCAGAAGCCCCATGCATAGTAGAACGGCCCAGGCGAGCGTATCCGGCGGCATCTGCCAGTTCCAGAGGGCGACCGGCGCCATGATGACGGCTCCCGCGAGCGGTGTGTAGACGAGCGTCGTGCGCGGCGCATCGAAGCGCGCGAGATAGCGCGTCCAAAGGCTGTAAAGCGAATGGCAAAACACAGAGCCGAGCGCGAGCGACACCGCCCAGTGAATGCCGCCGAAACCGGGTTTCGTCACGAAGATGATGCCGGTGAAGCCGACGCAGATGGCCGCGAGACGATGCCATCCCACCCATTCGCCGAGCAGCGGACCCGCAAGCGCAGCCACGAAGAACGGCGCGAGAAAATAGATCGTCGATGTCTGATCGAGCTGGAGAAACTGAAGCGCCGCGAAGTTGAAAGCCGTCGTCGCGAGGAGCAGCGCGCTTCGCAGGATCTGCTGACCCGGCCTTTGCGACGGCACGGCGCGCGCCACGCCGCGAGGGCCGAGCATCACGACGATGAGCACCGCGTTCATCAGAAAGCGCACCCAGATGATTTCGACCACCGGAATGTGCTCGACGGTGCCGAGAAACTTCGCGCTCGTGTCGAGGAAGGCGAAGAAGCTCACCGCCGTCAGCATGAACCCGATGCCGAGGAGGCGGCGGTCGGAAGATGGGCGCTCGACGGCAGTTGCCGGAACCGCCGTGGCGGGCTTCGTGAGAAGATCGGTCATGTGAGGGGTAAAAAAGGGCCGGGTTTGTTATGGACAGAACGCTGCCGTACCCTGCAAGGCGGACGGTGCGACATTTCAGCTTACCATGATTGAGCGCAGAATGTGTCGCGGCGATGATGGCGCCGAAAGCATGCCTGCATAGCGAATTTGCAACGCAGGGCAAAACTTCGCCATGCGGGGTTGGCATGAAGCTATCCACCTTCCTATATCGTCCGTATGAAAATCATTGTCTTTGGAGCGACGGGCGGCACTGGCCGCGCGACCGTTGAAAAACTTCTCGCCGACGGGCATCAGGTGACGGCCCTCGTGCGCGACCCGTCGAAATTGCCGGCCGACAACGCGCTCACCGTCGTCAAGGGCGACGCGCTGTCCGCCGAGGATGTTGCGCGGGTGCTTCCGGGCCACGACGTCTGCGTCATCAGCCTCGGAAATTCCCGCAGCACGCAGGGAAGAAAGCGTACGATCAATCCCCACATCTGCGAATATGGAACGCGCAATATCCTCGCTGTCGCCGAGCGCGGCTTGCGGCTGATCGCGGTGACAGCCTTCGGCATCGGCGATACGCGGGACAAGAAGTCGTTCCTGTTCTCCATTGCTGCGGCATTGTTCATGCGAGCGATCCTCGCCGACAAGGAAAAGCAGGAAGCCGCGATCAAGGCAGCGCCGAACGATTTCGTTCTGGTCCAGCCGGTGGGGCTGACGAACGGCCCGGCGACGGGGAATTATCTCGCCAGCGCCGACCGCAAGGCGCGCAAGATGACCATCTCGCGCGCGGATGTCGCCGACTTCATCGCGAAGGAAATCGCCTCGCCCGAGCATCACCGGCAGACGGTAGCTCTGTCCGGCTGACGCATTCGACCGCGAGAGTTTTTCCGGACGATCGCGACCGCCGGAGCGGTCTTCTGCGCCTTACTCCGACTGACGCGTCAGCGAGGGCGGCACGGCAGGATATAAGTGAACCCCTTGAACCGGGAATAGTCGGCGTCGCCGAAGAACGGCGCGATGTCCACGCGCTTGTCGGCGCGGATTCCACCATTCTGCCCAAGCATGTAAAGCGGATCGATCAACTCGGCCGTCTTGTTCAGGAAATATTTCAATCCATTCGCCTTTTCCACCCACTCGATCCCGTCGGGATCGTCCACCTCGTAGATTTCCCAGTGGACCTCAGGCAGATAGCTTCTGTTGCTTCCGGGTGTGGCCACCCGGCCGATCACTTGCCCCCGCTCTATGTGTTCTCCCTCCCTGAAGCGTTTGACATCGTTCCAGCGAAGATGGTCGAACTCGGAATAATAATGGGGTGCGCCGCCGGACATGTTCAGGTCGGCGCGGCTATGCAGAATGAGGAGCGAGGCTTCCTGCCCCCAGCCGAAGTTGGTCTTCCACGCGGCCACGACGCGTCCGGGTCCGGGGGCACGAATGGTGTCGCCCAGCTTGCCGCCATCGACGCCGGAATGCGCCTCGGAGCGGCGCGTGCCGTCAACATCGATCCAGCTCGCATAGAGCGAGGTCAGCCCCGAACAGACAAAGCCGTCCGGATAGACGGGTTTGAGTCCGGTTGGCTTGACACCAATGCCCTTGAGAGCCGCCAATTCGGTGCGCGCGGTCGTCGTCATGATGAGCGTGATAACCGAGGCGAGCAAAAAAAGCGTTGCCTTGCCGCACGTTATCGCTCTCTGCGGCGGAGACGACGGGAATCGCGCTTTTCCGATTTCGATGTCGGGCATGTTCCGTCGATCCAGTTCGCACGTTACCGAGCCACACGCCATGCCCGACTGTCGCGTTGCCGGGAAAGAAGCGCTGCGCAGAATGCCACAAGACCCTTTCCAAACCATCGCTCGCAACAGCAAGCGGGCCCGCTTACTTTACGACTTCCGAACTGCCGACGCCTGTCCATTGCATTTTTGCCACTTATGCAGACTATTTCCCGGCTTTATTCAACCCAAGATTGTCGGCCAAAAGCGAATCGCGTCTTCCTATCCAGAGCAACGGTGGGAACGGGGATTTTGCATGAAGAATTACTCAGTGGGGGCCGCCTTTGCCCTGCCGCTTATGCTATTTCTCAGCCCGGTGATGGCGCAGGACGCAGATGAAGCTCCGCCGATATCTGCCGCGCTCTGGCAAGGTACAGACATCGCCAATCGTTCGACAGCAGTTTGGGTCGGGGGCGCTTACGCCGTCAATAACGATCTGACATCCCATGGCTTCCTGCTGCGGGCCGATGCGGAATATAACGAATACAGCTATTTCACCGACGACCTCGGGAAGGTCAACGGCAAGGAATGGCAAGGCGATGTGATGCTCGGCTATCAGCTCGTCTATACAACCTTTTCGACCGGTCTTTATATCGGTGTCGATATACGAGACGACCACCTCAACCCGCGCGATCTCTCGAACAGCGTGAGAGGCAACGAGGTCGGATTCAAGGTCGATGCCGATTTCGAGACGGAAACGGAGCTGCCTTATTATATCGGCGTAGACGGATACTATTCCACTGCTTTCTATAGCTACCTCGCGCGCGGTCGTGTCGGCTTCAAGATTATCGAAGAGCTGGATAATAACTTCAAGCAGATATTTGTCGGCGCGGAAGGGTATGCGCTCGGTAACGAGGAAAGCGATGCGCAGCGTGCGGGCGGCTTCCTCAAGTTCGAGCTTTCCAACCTTCTCGTTCGAACTGCATCGATCACCCTGTCAGGCGGCTATCAGTTTGTGAACGGCGCCAACAACAACGGGCTCGGCGCCACATCCACTTCAACAGTTGGTGGCGAAGGCGGCTACGGAATGGTGGAGTTCAAGTATCTCTTTCGTCCGTAACGGCAAAAAGACGTCGCTTCACGCTGTGTGATTACCCCAGCGTCTGCCTAATCCGGCCCGGATGATACAATAAAAAGCGATAAATTCGGAATATTCGCGCCCGATTTTGTCTTTGAATAATGGAATTCGATACAGAATGCGAACAGAGGGAAGCCTTTCATGCGACTTTCACTGAAAGCACTTCTTTTAAGCTCATTTATCATCGCGCCCTTCAGCGTGTCGCTGTGCCAGACCGTCGATTACGACCTCTGCCGCGATGACGACTCCGAGACCGAGGCCCGGATCGCGGCGTGCTCGCGTGTGATAGACGACACCAAGGTGCCGCAGGATTTTCGCGCCCAGGCGTATCTGAATCGCGGCGAGGCGTTAGCCGACAAGGGCGATTTCGACGCCGCTATCGCAGACGAGACTGTGGCGCTGAAGATCAAGCCCAACTTTGCGGAGGCACACAACCTGCGGGCCTGGATTTACTTCAAGGCCGGAAGGGCACGCGAAGGGCTGCCGGATGCGGAGCGAGCCGCCACGCTTGCGCCATCGAATGCCCACGCACTTGATACGCGAGCCCATATTTATGAGGCCCTCGGCCGAAAGGAAGAAGCGCTGGCCGACTATAACAGGGCACTGGCGATCGATGCGGGCTTGAGCGAGAGCAAGGACGGGGTTGCGCGCTTGCAGGCGGCTCGCCCCACCCCGTGACCGCGATGGACGACTTCTCGCAGTCGTCCTTGTCGACGGGCTTTCCCAATCTGAGCGGGATAAGCGTTCCCCTTGCTGCGTTTTCAATCTCGCTTCAGTCAGGTTTCGCTGTTCCACAGCCTCCTTCTGGAGACTCTCCCCAGCTCCGGCGCATCGTCTGCCTTCTCATACCGCAGGCCGTCCGTCACGATCTCCAATCGCTTTCGTCTTGCCTTGACGAAAACGATTTACGCGACGTGGCCCGCTACAGAAAGCATGAGCGGCAGATGGGCATGGCGGCCGCGCGCATCGCGTTGAAAGCGGCTCTGCATGAACTGGCGGGGCGACGTTTCGAAGGGCGTGCCGCGCTGGATAAGACCGAGACAGGAAAACCCTTGGTGGTTCACCCTCCCGGCTTTCATGCGAGCATCGCTCACACCGATCAGCTTGATGCTGTTGCGGTCGCCGAGGGAATCGACGTCGGCATCGATATCGAAGCCACGGACATTGCGCCCACCGAGCCCATGCTTGCAGGCTTTCTGTCGAAGAGCGAACTCACCACGCTAGAAAAAATGGGTGCCGACTTGCGGCACGATCTTTTCCTCAAGCTCTGGACAATTAAGGAGGCACTCGCCAAGCTGACGGGTGAAGGGCTGAGCGAAACCGCCTCAGAGTGTGGAATTTCGGACCGGGGGCCGTCCTTTGTGCATGTCGACTGCACGGGGCGCCGATCCGTCGTTTTTGCAACCCGGATTGCAGATCTCACCGGCGGGCGAGAGCCGGGCCGTCTCGCGCTTGCCATCGATGCGCGGCGTCTTGCTGAAGTCGTCG